>JAHEBB010000015.1 GCA_024642575.1 Trueperaceae bacterium
ATCTTGGATCGTACGCTCAAATAAGCTAAATATTATTACCCTTATTTTTCAGTTTGGATTATGCCTATTTTTGTTTTGCTAAAACCTGTTGCCCATAAGCGTTTCATAGTTTAAGACCTTTCTAAACCGCGGCGCAGTTCATAGTCTGTTACCTGACGTTCAAAGTGCTGCTGTTCCCACTCCCCCGCTCGAGCGTAGTGATCTACCACAAAGTCCCCAAATGCAGCGCGGAGCATTTTAGAGTTGTGAAAGGCTTGAATGGCAGCGCTCAAATTTTTTGGAATACTTGGCACAGTTTCAGCCAGATAAGCATCGCCCTTAAACTCAGGCTCAAGCTCGAGCTTTTCTTCTATGCCTGCCATACCCGCGGCAAGATTAGCAGCAATTGCCAGATAAGGGTTTAGGTCTGCTCCACCGATGCGGTTCTCAACGCGTACACCCTTGGTTTCAGGCATCACCACGCGGTAACCTGCGGTGCGGTTATCGACTGACCAGATGCAGCGGGTTGGCGCAAAGGTGCCTTGGGTAAAGCGCTTATAAGAATTAACATAAGGTGCTAGACACAAAGTTATATCCGAAGAGTATTTTAGTAAGCCAGCTAAGAATTGCCTCATGAGTTTCGACATACCTTGCTCAGCATTTGCATCGTAAAAAGCTGAATTACCCTCGTTATCGGTCAAAGACTGATGAATATGACTGGATGAACCTGCTGCATGACTGGCCCATTTTGCCATAAAGGTAACCGATTGACCTTCTTGAAAGGCCATTTCTTTAATGGCTTGCTTTATCAGCACATGATTATCGGCAGTGGTTAGCGCGTCGGCATAATAAACATTTATCTCAGCTTGCCCTGCGCTGGCTTCGCCCTTGGTATTTTCAACGCGAATCCCTGACGCTTGTAACCCTTTGCGAATTTTACGCATAAGGTTTTCTTCTTTAAAGGTTTGAAAGAGATGATAGTCTTCGTTATAGGCACTAATGGGCGAAGGCTTAGCAAACTTAGTATCGCGCAAATCATCAAAGCTTTCTTTAAATACAAAAAACTCAAGCTCTGTGGCAACGGCTGCATTTAAGCCTAAACCCTTTAAACGCTCGAGCTGCCGTTTTAAAATGGCTCGAGGAGAATGTGCAATGGGTTTATGATCATGGTGATCTAAGACATCACATAAAACAAAAGCGGTTCCCGCTTGCCAAGGCAGTAAGCGAAGCGTTGAAAGGTCAGGTTTCATGGTGTAATCGCCGTAGCCAGCGGCCCAACTTGTTGCCGCGTAACCAGCAACCGTTTCCATGTCAAAATCCGTAGCTAGCAAATAGTTGCAACAGTGCGTTTCTTCCCAGGCACTCTCCAAGAAAAACTCTGCCTGAAAGCGCTTACCCATAAGCCGACCTTGCATGTCGGTCATAGCAACCATAACGGTATCAACGCTCCCCTCTTCAACATAAGTTTTTAACTGCTCGAGCGATAATGTCGTTGCCATATGGTCTCCCAAAAGTGTTTTATGACAGGCACTGGTTTTCTTAGCAACTGCTCGTAACCTTAGATATATAGCATCAAGACCTAGAAATTTTTGCCTAAAGATAGCGCAAAAAGACCTCTAGGAAAAAGGCAAACGTAGCTGCTTGAAGGCATTAAGCTTTCCTGCTGTCATCTTTCCAGACTATAACCTTAAGCTAACAGACTTGACCACGGCTCAAACGATGCGAAATTTGTTCTGCTTTAAGTGCCATCTTGGGTTAATATAACCTAGCATGAAACAAGCAAAAGCAAGTTCGGTACTTCGCGGCGGAAAAGCTAGTACATCCTCTATAAAAAGGAGTTTTTTATGGCAAATGTAAAAGGAATGAAAGTTGTTGCCCCTCAAAACCGTCTCATTGGCGATATGCCTAAAGTAGGGATTCGCCCAACCATTGATGGACGATTGGGTGGGGTCAGAGAATCACTCGAAGTGCAAACCATGAACATGGCAAAAGCGGTGGCAGAAATGATTAGCTCGAGCCTCACACACTACAACGGTTTGCCTGTCGAGTGTGTGATTGCTGATAGTACGATTGGTGGTGTGGCTGAAGCAGCTGCCTGTGCCAACAAATTTGATCGGGAAGGCGTGGGCGTTTCGATTACCGTTACGCCTTGCTGGTGTTATGGCAGCGAAACCATGGACATGCACCCCACTTTACCCAAAGCCGTCTGGGGCTTTAATGGCACCGAGCGCCCAGGCGCAGTGTATTTAGCAGCCGTCATGGCAGCGCATGCACAAAAAGGTCTACCTGCTTTTAGCATTTATGGACATGACGTACAAGATAGCTCAGACTCGAGCATTCCTGAAGATGTGCAAGCCAAACTCCTTTCTTTTACACGCTCGGCTCTAGCGGTTGCTAATCTAAAAGGCAAGTCCTACTTATCAATAGGTGGCATCTCGATGGGCATTATGGGCTCTTATGTCGTGCATGACTTTTTTGAAGATTACTTTGGCATGCGGGTCGAAGATATAGATATGTCAGAGATTGAGCGGCGTGTTGAAGAGGGCATTTTTGACCAGAAAGAGTTTAAGAAAGCGCTTCTTTGGGTTAAAGAAAACTGCCCAGAAGGCAAAGATTATAATCCTAAAAAATTGCAGCGTAGCCGCAAACAAAAAGATGCCGATTGGGAATATAGCATCAAAATGGCGCTTATTGTCCGCGACCTCATGGTTGGCAACCCTGAATTAGCCCAAAAAGGTTACGGCGAAGAGGCTCTCGGGCGAAATGCCATCGTTTCAGGTTTTCAGGGTCAACGCCAATGGACTGACTTTAGACCCAATGGCGATTTTATGGAAGCCATACTTAATACCTCTTTTGACTGGAATGGTATCCGCCAGCCCTACATTGTCGCCACCGAAAACGACGCCATGAACGGCATGTCAATGCTGCTGGGTCATTTACTTACAGGTACGGCGCAAATCTTTGCTGATGTACGTACCTACTGGAGCCCCGAAGCTGTCAAACGTGTATCAGGCCATGACTTAGAAGGCAGAGCTTCTGGCGGCTTTTTGCATCTAATTAACTCTGGCCCTGCAACGCTTGACGGCACAGGTCAACAAAGCGAAAAAGGCGAACCCGTCATGAAACCTTACTGGGATATCAAAGCCAAAGACGCGGCTGCCTGTCTTGACGCTACCACCTGGCATCCTGGAATGACCGAATATTTTAGAGGCGGCGGCTACTCGACGCGCTACCGCACAAAAGGCGGCATGCCTGTCACCATGTGCCGCTTGAATCTGGTGAAAGGCTTAGGCGCAGCGCTGCAAATTGCTGAAGGCTACTCCATCGAATTGCCTGATTCTGTGCATGACCTTTTAGATCTGCGCACCAACCCCACTTGGCCCACGACCTGGTTTGTACCTAATACGACAGGCGAAGGTGCCTTTAGAGATGTTTACACCGTCATGGCAAACTGGGGCTCAAATCATGGTTCAATTAGTTATGGTCATATTGGTTCTGAGCTGATTACGCTTGCTTCAATGCTGCGCATCCCTGTCTATATGCATAATGTCGATGAAGCAAAAATCTTCCGTCCACATGCCTGGGCAGCGTTTGGCGCAAGTAGTTTAGAAGGAGCTGACTTTAGAGCCTGTGATACTTATGGGCCGCTTTACGGTAAAAGCAAAAAGTAGCCAGTAAGGGCTTTTGAATCTTGATGTCGAATATTCATGCCCTTTAAAGTATGGGCTTTCAGGCGAAGCGTTCTGAAGAAATTCCCTCTAGCTCCTTTTTATAAAAGGAAAGGGTAGAACATTTCCCCCTTTCACAAAGGGGGATCAAAAGGGGTTTTTTCAAAGCTGAACCGTTCACAATTTGGTTGGAGACATATATGAATTTAAACGCATTACGTGATGAACTTATTTCGCTTTCACATAATCTCGGGCTCGAGTCTAGACAGCTCGCTCTTTTAGGTGAGGGCAATACCAGTACCAACTGCGGTGATGGCAGTTTTTTGGTAAAAGCCTCAGGTAGTAGCTTGGGTAGTTTGCGCTCTGAAGACTTGAGTCAGGTTAGTTTTGACTATGTAAGTAGCCTGCTCGAGCGCCCTAGCATGAGTGAGCAAGAAATTGAAGACGAACTGAGAAATTCTCTGGTCGATAAGTCTCAGAAAAAACCCTCGGTTGAAACCTTTTTACACGGCCTTTGTTTGACCCTTGGTGGTGCCAAATGGGTAGGGCATACCCACACGGTTTCTATCAATCAGGTGCTTTGTAGCACCGCAGGCTCTGAACCCTTTAAACGCCATATCTTCCCTGATGTGATAGTGGTTTGCGGCAGACATGTTGCCAGCGTGCCTTATGTTGACCCAGGTTTTGGTCTGGCAAAGGCAGTTAAGGCAGAATTAGAGCGCTACAAGGCCGAACATGGCAAAGGCCCAAAACTCTTGCTCATGGAAAATCACGGCCCAGTGGCGCTAGGGCAAAGCTCAAAAGAAGTTTTAAACATTATGCTTATGGCAGAGAAGTGGGCTAAAACGCTGGTGGGCACGTACGCACTAGGTGGCCCCAAGTTTTTACCAGAAGAAGAGGCTAATCGCATTGATAATCGTTTGGATGAACATTACCGAAGAAAAGAGCTTTCAGGCGTTTAGCCAGGCAGTGCTTCCAGGCAAACGTCAAATATAGCGTTTAAAGGCATACCCATTGGGTAGAATAGAAAAAAGCATTTTTCTATTTAAGGTATTGGAGTCGGTTAAAGGCATGGCAAAAGCAAATTTTATTGCAGTAGATATTGGCGCATCAAGCGGGCGTTTGTTACTGGGTCAGTGGAATGGCAGTCAGTTTGACTTAGAAGAACTCTGGCGTTTTCCCAATGAAAGCGTTAGCGTTAATGGGCACATGCACTGGGATGTCCTAAGGCTCTGGCATGAAATTAAGCAAGGGCTTATGCACTACCAAAAAACGCACTCTGAAGCTTTAGATGGCATTAGTGTAGATACTTGGGGTGTTGATTTTGCTTTGCTTGATAGTGCAGGTAATTTGCTAGCCAACCCTTACCACTACCGCGATCACCGCACCGATGGTCTGGTGGAAAAAGGTTTTAACTATCTCTCTAAAGCTGATACATACGCAGTTACTGGCATTCAGTTTATGCAAATTAATACGGTCTACCAGCTTTTAAGCATGGTTGAAACCAAGCATCCGCAGCTAGGTCAAGCCCAAACCCTCCTGATGATGCCTGACCTTTTTCACTACTGGTTATCAGGGGAAAAATGCGTGGAATACACTGACGCCTCATCCAGCCAAATGCTTGACGCCCGTACCCGAACCTGGGCTAAAGCTATGCTGGCTAAATTTAATATTCCTACCCACATCTTGCCTGACATAATTTCTCCTGGAACCGTTATCGGGAAAATGCAAGAAAGTTTAAAAGACGAACTTGGCTTTAAAACGGATGTGCCCATTATTGCTACCGGGTCACATGACACTGCCAATGCCGTTGCTGCCATCCCTTACCTGGATAAACAAAGCGTCTATATAAGCAGTGGCACCTGGAGTCTAATGGGTATTGAGCTAGATGAGCCCATTGTCAGCGAGGCAGCGCTAAGCTATAACTTCACCAATGAAGGTGGCGTTATGGGGAAAATCCGCTTTCTAAAAAATGTTATGGGGCTTTGGCTACTCCAAGAAAGTCGCCGCCAGTGGCAACGTGAAGGCAAAGATTATAGTTGGGCAGAACTGCTCGAGCTTGCCGAAAAAGCGCCTCCTTTTATGGCTATTATTGACCCAGATGCGACTGATTTTTTAAGTCATGGTGATATGCCAGCAAATATTCGGGCATACTGCAAACGAACAGGGCAGCTCGAGCCTGAAGATGTAGGAAGTATCATCCGTTGTTGTTTGGAGAGTCTGGTGCTCCGTTACCGCTGGGTAGTAGAAGCGCTCGAGGAACTAAGTGGTCAGCACCTGACCCACATCCGCATTGTTGGTGGCGGAAGTCAAAATAGACTTCTTAACCAGTTTACTGCCGATGCCTGTAACCGCACAGTTATAACTGGACCAATCGAAGCAACAGCTCTTGGCAACATTATGATGCAAGCGGTAGCGACGGGTCATATTGATTCCCTAGAGAGTGGTCGCAAAGCCATAGCAGCTTCTCAAACCCAGGAATCCTTTACACCTAATCCAAACCCAGCCTGGAATGTGGCTCTTGGAAAATTTAAGATTCTTTTAGACAAAGGGCGTTTATAAAAGAAACCCCGACCTTTAAATACTTATAATGTCGAGGTTATAAACAAGAGTTTAAGCTAGACCGTAGGTTTTAGCCCCCTCTTTTAAAAACTTAATCCCTGCACTTGATAAAACCTCTGGCCCTTGGTTTGGTGGACGCCACAAACAGGTTGCTGCTGCGAGCTCTGGGTTAATGGCAGCAAAGGACTCGAGCACCAGCTTGCCTTTAAAGCCCGCATCCTTTAAACCACGCCAGACTTCATCCCAGTTGACCGTACCTGTACCAACCAGTCCGCGGTGACTCTCACTCATATGAATGTAATCAAGCACATCGGCAGTTGCCATAATCGGCTTATAAAAGCCCTCTTCTTCAATATTCATATGGTAGGTATCAGCATGCAAACTCAAGTTATCAGCACCTGTGGCTTTAATCGTGTCACGGGTATCTTCGAGCGTGTTGTACATATAGGTCTCGTAGCGGTTACAGGCTTCTAGGGCCAGATTAATGCCGCGCGATTTGGCATCTTGGGCAAGTTTACCTAAGGTATCAATGACATTTTGTTTTTCTTCTTGAGTCGGGGGTTTACCTGTTAGTGTGCCCAGTGAGTAGCCTATACAGCCACCAAGATATGAACACTCGAGCCGCTCCATCTGATCGAGCACCTTGGTTAAAAACTCGAGCGCTTTTTCTGGCTCATGAGGCATGTGCTTGTCTCTAGGTAAAACGAGTGAAACCGTAGACGAAATACCCGCCTCTTTTAATGCTTTCTTATGGCTAGCCGCATTAAAAGTGTCAGGCTTAAGCATAGGTATTTCAAGAAAGTCAAAGCCTTTTTTGCCCGCTTCTGCAATGGCGTGATTACCCGATTCAGTTGTCCAGTCGCCAATCCAGACAAAAGCATGTGCACCGTAACTCAGCATATGGTCACCTCTTGGGCTAGTTTATCGTTTTACAGCTGGTTTGTCAGGTGGAATAGATCAAGGTTTTGAGACAATATTAGGATAAGTGACCCTCGTGCCACAGTAAGAATGAGTAAATATCCGGAAAGGCCAAATAGCTATAAAGTGCTAAAAAAGAGGCTAATGTACAAAGTAAGTTACAAAAGATAAACTCTTCGCTCCCCATTCCCCTTTTCGGTGATGGAATCGTCCTGACAGATAATCAGCATCCCTATAAAGTCCGAAGACCACTTCAGACCAGAATTTTCACCCTAGCATTTGTCATTAATCAGTCTGCTTGGTGTCACTTCCTGCTATTCAATAATGATGGAATTATTTAATGGCAAGAAATAACTGTAAAAACTGACTTTGAAAAAACATGGCGCTAAGACCAAACGCCACATGGCTAATAAGTTGTGATAAAACCAGAATAAACTTGGTATGAAATTGCTCGAGCGGGTGGTGCTCTATCAAAACGATGGTTGCAAGAAGTGCCACAACAATGCCATGACCCAAACCTACGGCTACGCCAAAGATAATAAAAATAAGATTAATCTCAATAGGCGTGCCCGGAATAACAAAGCCTGGGAAAGTAACCTTTTCGTAGTTTTGCAAAACACTCAAGGCCAAAAGACCGTATAAAAAGGAGAAAAGGATGCCAAACAAAAAATAAATGATTCCCCCAAGAAATCTTGATCTGGCATTGACTTTTTTCGTTACAACTGAACCAATTGCAGCCAAGATGTCAAAATGGTTCCCTGTCCAGATTAGGGGTAAATACAAAAAAATCAGCATAACAGTCGTTGCAATGACTCCAGTAGCTACAGATGATAAGGTAAGACCTACAAACATATACTTCTCCTTTTCTTTGGTTTCGATCAGCTTAAATATCATTGAAAGACATGACTTCGCTTCAGTACTAAAAGAAAGCATTTAACAAAAATCCGAACTGCCTACCGTTTGAAGCAATTCGGAAATGAATCTTATTTGTTGAGACTAAAGTGAAAAACTAAGCTAGCTAATTTACAATGACAGGTGCGTGCATACCCGCTTCATAGTGCCCTGGCTGGAAGCAAGCAACTTCCCATTCACCTTTATTTGCTTCTTCAAGGGTAAATAGCACATGAACTTCTTGACCTGGTTTAAGTACAACTTCAGTCATACCAGGGCTTACAATCTCGGTATCATTAATTACAGTTACGACCTCAGTATTGGCAAAAAGCAGAACTTTATAGTCATGGGCTAGTCCAGATGACATATCGGGATCACGGCCGAACTGAACCTCGTGTAGGATTTTACCTTCGTTTTTGATATGGAGATCATAGGTTGTACCTGATTGAAAGGTGATAGGCGCATTTTTTTCTTGACCATCCAGCTGAAAAGACATTTCTGTTACAATTAAGTTGAGGGGGGTTGCGTCACCGGGCTTATCGGACTCTTGAGCCCAGCTCGAGCTTGAAATTGCAAAAAGCAAGATTAACAGTAGATAACTGGGTCTAAAAATCTTATTATTTTGAGAATTCAATTTTTTCAAGTAACAGTTCCTTTTTTGCGGTCTTGCCCAGGTGGTTTCGCTAAATTGATCGGATAAAACTTAAAAACTCTCCTTAAATAAACTAAGGGCACATAGAGATACAAATCAGGTGTTATATATAAAAGCTAATTCACAGGAATAATTTGGCAAAAATACCTCCAAGTCTTTTCGCTTCAGGTAATCTTATGCTCCTATTGTTAAAAGGATGTTGAAAACGCTAATCAGCTCAATTAAAAGTAGCAAAGATTGACGATTCCCTTGTTCACATGTCTATTTCTTCTTAGCTGCCAAAATTTTTTTAGACAAAAAACACCTATCAGACGCCTATAGCCCAATAGGTGTTGGTTGGCTGGTTTGTAAAAAAATGATGTTTGTTTGCAAAAACTTTAGCTTTAGCCCAAATAAACTTGGGGGAATGCTAAACCCTGGTATTACACTCCTTTCCTTGTCAAAGGCACCTCCAGGTAGATCATTTTCAAATCTTAAGGAATTATAGGTTGACCTAGCTTATAGACGTACCAAGCACCTGTAAAAACAAGCTTTGAGCAAGCATGACGACCATGCCAAAAATAAGATGGCTTGCCACTTGTGAAAACACCAGAGTGTAACGGTTATGAAAACGCTCGAGCGGGTGGTGCTCAATAACCAAAATCGTCACGAGAAGGGCTGCAATCACTCCTTGCCCTAAGCCAACAACAAGCCCTAAGAGTGGGAAAACAAGATTTATGGAAATCGGTGACTCAGGGAAGATAAGAAGCTGCGGCAAATTTAAAGTATGAACATTTTTCATAAGACTCAGTGTGAACCAGCCATAGACTATGGCAAAAAGAACACCTACAAGCAAATACGGGATGATGCCAAAAAGGCGCGCTGATGTCTTACTCTTAGGTTTCATAACTAGGCCAATCGCATTTAACACATCACAGTAGTCGCAGTTCCAAAGCATAGGAATGTAGAGAGACATAAGCATTACAGCACTGGCAATTAATCCGGCAAATAGGGAGCTTAGCAGTATCATACAAATTCTCCTTTAAAGATAGGTGGGTAAAACCAAAAGCAGGTAGGGTTAGGTCGGGTCAGCTAGGTTACTCAGAAAATATCGGCACATTTTCTTGAGTAGCTAAAGGGTAAGTTCTAAGTACAAGGATTTAAGGCCTAGCCAATCTCTTTGCGTCAATCACACAACTCAGCCGTTACTTTAGACAGAAACCTAAGTCTAAAATTCTACAGGTGCCAAACTTCAGCACAATTTCAAAGTGGCAGACCTGGCTAAGGTGTAAGGGTTCTCATTCTTTTGTCTTGAAATTACTTGAGTTTAAATCTGCTTGCTTAAAAGCATTAACGCGAATGCTCTGCGTGCGTAGAACGCGATAAGGTTTGCCCAGTCAGCGTGGACCTGGTGGCATAGGGTGAAAGGTCTACTGATGACATTTTAAGGCTCAAATTGGATTGGGAAAACTCAAGCGAATGGGGTTTCATAGTGCTCATCCCATTTAACTGTGGCATCAAGCTGAGTTCTGATCGCAAAAAGGTAATCAGGAAAAAGGCAGCCGAAAACAAAGACAGCACCAGACTTATCATAGCTGGGTCATGCACGCTCGAGGGGTCATAGGATTTGATACTGGGTACTACGGCAATTGCGGCAGCAACTGAGGTAATCATGGCAAGCACCATAAAACTTTTTTCAAGCAGAGATAGCGTTTTTTGCGAACTGGGCTTAGCCACGATAAAGCAGCAAGAAATACCTCTTGAAAGAAACTGGTCAAGACCCATAATGGCACCAATATTACTAATAAGCAAAACCACTTGAATCATGACGTAAAACGCTGAAGGGTTCACTTCGCCTACCAGAATAAAGTTAATATTCATGACTAAGCCCCCAAGTAAAGCAAGGTTAGTAAACGTGCCCGTCATAATGGCTATTCCGATTAGGAGTTGGCTGACCATAATTATAAAGCCTAAATAAAACGAATGAGGCTCAAAGATAGTTTGCACCCATTGTTGATACCCTGAAAATTCAATTAGACCATTTTGGACATGGGCATTTAAAAAACTTGCCAGACTGCTGCCATCATGCCAGCCGGGGTTAAGCCATTTCTCAAGGCCGGCACGAAACCAGCCAATCCCAATAAAAAGCCTTAAAGGTAAAAGAAATGCCCCTTCTTGCTGAAGCGCTTGGGCTATATAACGAATAAATACATTGTTTAGAGCAGGGTCACGGCGCATTAAAAAGTCCATCCTAAACAAAGCGTTTTATGTGTTTTTAGTAATTTTATAATCTTCATTCCAGCTAATAACATAGTTGCTTCCTTTACATTGCCGCTGGAGGAGCCTGCTAAACTGAACTTCGGTCCTCCTTTGGGCTGAACTTACCTCTAGAGTTAGACGGGAATCTAAGCACTCTGGAGGTTTTACTTTGGCTGAGGCTTTTCATTTTTATGTTTTTCGAGTGTCCTCCTTGTTGTCTGCATTTCCTATCAGACCGAGCCTAATGCAAGCTTTCTTTAGAGGCTCGGAAGCAAATTTGGAAATGCAAGTTATTGCATGGCGTTGTAAAAAACATAGCCGTGAATTCTGAAGTCTGCCTTAAGCGAATCTGAAGCGAATCTGAAGTCAAAACTAGCTCGAGCCTCACCAAAAAACCTACTTTTTTTTCACCTTCCCTAAGCAACCTTAAATCTCACTTCTTGTGCTCGAGCCCAATTTACCCTAAATACCTAAAACCCTTACAAGAGGATGGTTTTACCCTTCAGGACTGCATTTTTCCCCAAAAGCAAAACGGTTATCACTCAATTTTTAGGCTGATTCATACGCATTCATAGTCAAATCCTTTCCCTTGATACAAGTTAAATTTTTAATTAGAAACTGACCAAATTCTGAGCTTAGTATTCGCCAAACGAATGAAAGATAAAACTATGAGAACTCATGTGATTTTTATGATTTTACGCATAATTATTAACTAACTGAGCAAGAGTGAAGTTGCTATCTAGGTAACTTTAAAGGCTCAATAGAACGAAGCTCGAGCCAAATCTTTAAAGAACCGCTCGAGTCATCGACAAAAGAAGGAAATCACTGCCACCCAAATTACCTACTTTGACGTGTTTTTAGCCCTAAAAACACAGCTAAAGCCAAATAGTGCCTTCTAACCAATAAAGATTGTGTCAATAAGGTTCAAAGCATCCATAAACTGATTTAAAACCACTTTAGCTTAATAGCTGAAGTCAATTAGGCTTTTCTAATTCATGATAAGCATGAATACTTACTAAGTAGAAATTTAATCAATTCGACAGTGTAAGGTTTCCCACAGTCATCATTCGTCCAAATTTTCCAAACCTCAACCTATTCATTGGTTTTCAAAACCCTTCAAGTTTAGAGTTTTTCTTTTAGGTCGTTTTCAAATCTGGGCACAAACCAAGTTATGAAAGTTCTAAAGGCGGTCCCGTTATTTCCATGTCATGGTCTATAAACAATTGCCGCAACTCTTGATGGGGTGGCAAATTCTCTAACTGACAGGCTTTATCAAAAAACGCTTCCATTTTGCCCGCAGGGTAAAAAGCAATCAGCATTTTTCCAGAGCCAGAACCAGTTAGCGCCCAACTATGAGGCAAACCTCTTGGCGCAAAAACAGAGTCCCCTGAGCCAAGTTCATAATTGATTCCCGCAATCTCAACACGATACTTTCCTGAAACCACATAGAACAATTCTTCTTGATGATGATGTATGTGGCGGGGCGGCCCCCCTTTATAATCATTGGACTGCTCAACCATCAGTGAAGTACCTTCTGTATCTTGCGTTGATAGTTTTACATAAAAGGGCATAACCCCAAAGACCTTTCGCACAGCTCCAAAACGGTCTTTATCATTTAAAACGCTTATGACTTGCTTAGGATTGGCTTGCATAATTGCCTCCATAAAGTCCAAAGCTTGATTTTTCTGGGCTCGAGTGCTCAGTATAGGGTAGTCCTTAGCCCTAGTAAAGGCAGTCAGGTACGAAATGCTGGTCTGAGGGTGTGTCCAGAGTTTATAACGACACTGCCTAGTTGTTAGAGTGCTACTACCCCATACCCTTCAAGTCTCAACTAAGACCCATGCTGGTCATCTCACTGGCATTTGCTTCAACAGCATTATTACTGCGCTTGAGCGCAGCCGTAATGAGCAGTTCTAGAAAGCCTCTATGCCCTTTTTTATCATTGAGCAAGATGAAATCAGCACTCCCGGCATCCTTTGGCGCATAAAAAACGCCGCAATTCGGGTTAATCTCGAGCATATAAAGCTCGCCTTTGTCATCCATTCGTATATCACAGCGAGCATAGCTGCGCCCTTTTAGTCCTAGAAATAGACCTTTAGCCATATGTTTTAGTCGCTCAACGAGCGCTTCATTTATGACACTATGCGTGGACATACCCTGATAGTCAAACCACTTCAGGTCATAGTGTTTAAACTCTTCGCCTTCTGGAAAACGAAACTCGATGGGCGGATAAACAAAAGGCCCTTGCGGGTCATTAGCATTTTCAGCAATTAGCACCGTGAACTCACGGCCGCTTATAAACTCTTCGATAAGCGCAGCAGGAAACTTATCCAAAATCCGCGCGACTTCTACTTCCAGCGCTGCAAAATCATAAACTTTGGATGATTTTAAAACGCCTACGCTGCCGTATCCACTGGCAGGTTTAACAATTAAGGGAAACTTCAAGTGTTGACAGACTTTTTCAAGCTTACTTGTACTACGGGCAAAAGCATAGGCAGGATAGTTAATCCCCTTAGCTTTACAGACATCTTTCATTTGCTGACGCGTTGGTTCGTAAAAAGGCTCATCGGCCCCGGTAAAAGCAACCCCGTGGCGCTCGAGTATTTGAACGACTTCAATACCAGCACTGCCACTTCCAGCAGCACCGTCACAAAGGTTAATAAAAACATCAAAGTTCTGTTTTATCAGCGCTTCAACCTGTTCTTTGGCGGTTGCAAGCACAATTCGGTGAGTCTCAAAAGCGTGTTCGGGCAGGTAAGGGCTGATATAGGTTGGGTACTGAATCATCTGATTTTCTTCGGTTGATTCAGACTCTAAAATACAAATGCGCAGAGGCATATGAATAGGGTGCACAAAGAATGATAATAGCAGGTATTTTTCAAATATCAAGAGGCTGATAAAAGGGTAAAAATTGCCCCTCACTACACCTCAGTTAAAAGCACTATTTTCACGCATAATTCTCGGCTTACTCATTCAAAGAATACATGTCCTGGACGGGAAAAGTTTATTTTCCTCAAAAAATAAAAAATGTGTGAAGCTCGAGCCTTTGATTAAGCAAAGTTTTAATCCTCGCCAATGTCCTCATTCCAGACTTCTGGATGCCCTGAAATAAAGCCTTGCAAAAGCTCTTTACATTCTTGAGAATTAAGCTGAATAATCTTGACGCCCTGCTCTTTTAACCACTGTGCTCCCCCCTGAAAGGTTTCAGATTCACCAATAACAACGGTGCCAATACCAAACTGCTTAACCAAACCGCTACAGTACCAGCAAGGTTCTAAGGTTGTAACCATAATGGTGTCTTTGTAACTGCGCTGCCGACCTGCTTTTCTAAAGGCATCGGTTTCGCCGTGAACACTCGGATCACCTTCTTGTACTCGGCGGTTATGCCCTCTGCCTAAAAGCCGACCATCCTTGTGAAAGAGCGCCGCCCCAATGGGTATACCGCCTTCAGATAATCCTAGGCGAGCTTCTTCAAGAGCAATTTTAAGCATGGCTTGATAATCAGGTGTTTGTGACTCAGATGTTTGTGAACCAGATAATTGTGACATGGGTTTAATTTATCACGCTTAAGGCCCATCCAAACAAGCTTCCCTAGTTACTTAAGCGTATGTCTAAATTGCTTATCTTGATTACGGAAATCCACTCTTTAATCTTCAGATGAGTTCATTTGTCATATACCAAAGAGCAGCTTAAACAAAGCCTAAGCCCTTGACGGTTTATTCCCAAACCCTGATAGACTGTGCCAACCCTGCTTACAGGGTTTGGAGGTAGCTATGAAGAAGCTATTGGTTTTACTCTCTTCCCTATTGTTTGCACTGGCACTGGCTCAAGAGCCTTTAAAGGTTTTTGCTGCCTATGCCACCGCCATTGAAGAACCTTGGGATGGCGTCATCCATCAAGCCTTACTAGCAGCTCAAGAAGCTGGGCAAATTAGCTATGACTTTAGCGACGAAATTGGCTACTCAGGCGATATGGAGCGCATCTTGCGTGAAGTTGCCGATGAGCAGGCACCCGCGGTTATTTTTGGTGATGCCTTTGGTAATGAAGAAGCTGTGCGCCGTGTGGCTAAGGACTATCCTGAGATTGCCTTTGTCTTTGGTTCTGGTCTTGGACCCTCGGAACCCAATCTATCTGTTTTTGATAATTGGATTCACGAACCTGCTTATTTAAGCGGTCTCCTTGCAGGTAACTTAAGCAAATCAGGCACGATTGGTGTCGTTGCTGGCTACCCAGTCCCCGAAGTCAACCGCATCGTTAATGCCTTTATTGTTGGTGCACAAGAAGCCAACGCTGACGCTGATGTCAAAGTCACCTTTATCAACAGCTGGTTTGATCCTGCTGCTGCTAAAGAGGCTGCCCTGGCTCAAGTTGATGCCGGTGCCGATGTTTTATTTGCCGAGCGTTTTGGTGTCATTGAGGCTGCTCAAGAAAAAGGGCTTTACGCTTTTGGCAGCATGAGCGACCAGAATGGTCTTGCGCCTGACACAGTTGTTACAGGTCCTGTTTGGCACATGGAACCTACTGTCCAGTACATTATCAAGCAAGTTGCAGGGGGTACTTATACTGCTCAAGATTTAAAAGATTTTTCGATGATGGCTAAAGGGGGCGCAAGCTTAGCCCCCTTGCATGGATTTGAAACCAGCCTGAGCGCCGATTTAGTCGAGATGCTTCAAAGCCGTGAGCAAGAAATTTTGACTGGGCTTTACCGCGTACCCATTAACGAAGAAGCACCCAAGTAAGTTTTAAGCTAGGAAGGTAGGGGGAAGGCAAAATCCTTAACCCCTACCTTTATGTTTGCTACCCATGCCCATTCCTTTTCTTAGCATAAAAAATCTGAGCAAGCGCTTTGGTTCCCTGAGTGCCAACGAAGCCATATCGCTCGAGCTTTACCCTGCTGAAGTTCTGGCCCTACTTGGCGAAAATGGCGCAGGCAAAACCACCCTGACCAAAATGCTTTATGGCATTTACCAGCCCGACGAAGGCGAACTCATTCTGGCAGGCAGCCCTGTTAGATTTCGCTCACCTGCTGACGCAATTCGGCACGGGATTGGCTTTGTCTCACAGCATTTTTCCCTCGTTCCGAGTTTTACGGTTGCTGAAAATGTGGTACTAGGGCGTGAAGGTTCTGCCTTACTAAATAAGAAGGTGCTCAATGACAAGGTTCGTCAGACAGCCGAGCACTTTGGCTTGGCTCTTGATCCCACCAGCCTGATTCGTGACCTGTCAGTGGGGGAGCAGCAGCGGGTAGAAATCCTTAAATCTCTTTATCGCAACTGTCAGCTACTGATTCTTGATGAACCTACGGCAGTCCTAACGCCTCAAGATGTAGATAAGCTTTTTGAGACGCTGCGCAATTTACAAAATCAAGGGCTTTCGGTCATTATTATTACGCATAAGCTCGAGGAAGCAATAGCTATCAGCCAGCGGGTCGCGGTTTTGCGTCTGGGTAAACTGGTCGGAGTAGAGCAAACCCAAAATACCAATGCAAAAGCCTTAGCAAAACTGATGGTAGGTAGGGACAGCGTTCCGGTAACACGAAATGAACAGCATCATCAAGAAAAGACCACTGTACTCGCTGCTAAAGGTTTAACCGTAAAAGATAAACGTGGCCTTACGACCCTAGATAATGTGACGCTCGAGCTTCACGCAGGTGAAGTGCTTGGCATTGCAGGGGTAGCTGGGAATGGACAAACGGAACTCGTTGATATTCTTACGGGTATGCTCAAGCCTGAAAAGGGACAGGTTCTTTTAGCAGGAAAAACCTTAGATTTGGGCAATACCAGGGCCTTTGAAGTTGCAGGTGTGGGGCGCATTCCTGAAGACCGTTTAAAAGGTGTTATAGCGGACTTAAGCGTGGCAGAAAATTTGACGCTCGAGCATATTCCTCAATTTTCCAAAACAGGTCATTTAAATGCCAAAGCGATACGTCAAGAGGCTGAAAACCTTATCACTACCTTTCAGATAAAGGCTAAGCCAAATGATAAAACACGAACCTTATCGGGTGGCAATATTCAAAAAATTATTTTAGCAAGAACCTTATCGAAAAACCCAAGCGCCGTGATTGCAGCACAGCCTACCCGTGGTCTGGATATCGGTGCAACCAATTTTGTTCATGAGCAACTCTTGGCACAAAAAGAGCGCGGGGCAGGGGTGCTTTTATTATCAGAAGATTTGGACGAGGTTTTAAGACTCAGTGACCGCATTCTCGTGATCTATGGCGGCAAAATCGTTGGTGAATTCATGGCCGCTGAAGCTGAGTTAGAAACCTTAGGGCTGCTCATGGCAGGGAGCAAAGATGTTGCGGCTTGAACGAGGTTCTGCTCCCTTATGGCTTAGAGCCTTGTTGCCTATTGCAGCTGTTCTTATTACGTTTTTGTTGGTTAGTTTAGCAATTTGGGCGGCAGGCGCGAATCCGCTAGATGTCTTTTATGAAATGCTTATTAAACCCTTAAGCAAACGGACATCGCGGCTTGAAATTCTGGTACAGGCAACTCCACTTATCTTGACCGGCGTAGCCGTTACTTACGCGTTTGCAGCTGGCTATTACAACATTGGTGCCGAAGGTCAGCTTTATGCAGGGGCACTTATGGGCGCGCTGGTTGGTCCGAAACTAACAAGCGTTCCAGCCTTTTTTGCCATAATTGTTATGCTTTTGGCAGGGTTTTTAGGGGGCGTCTTATGGGCACTGATTCCTGCCTTACTCAAGGTTCGCCTTAAAGTAGATGAAGTTGTCACCACCTTGCTGCTAAATTCAGTCATCGTCTTTTTTATCAGCGCGCTGTTAAATGGGGTCTGGCGCGACCCGATTAGTGGTTGGCCGCGCAGCCCTGCAATTGCAGAGTCGGCACAGTTTCCTAGCATCATTTCACGCTCGAGAGTTCATTTAGGGTTTATATTGGCCGTCTTGGCCTTACTAAGTCTCTGGTGGGTTTTAAAGCGTACCCGATTCGGGCTCGAGCTTCGCGCTTCGGGCTTAGGTAAAGAGGCTGCAAGATTTATGGGGGTTCCTGTAGCTAAAACCATGCTAACCGCAGCCCTGATTAGTGGTGGTATAGCTGGATTAGCTGGCGTCAGTGAAGTTGCAGGTGTTCACTACTATTTAATTGATGGACTCTCTCCAGGATACGGGTATACAGGCATTATCGTAGCTACCTTTGGAGGTTTGCAAGCCTTGGGTGTAGCTATTGCCGGGCTTTTTTTGGCTCTGGTTGATACAGGAGCCCTTTCTGCCAGCCGTGCCCTTGGCATCCCTGCTTATTTGGGCGATATTGTGCAGGCTACTTTGCTAATTGTCACACTGGCCGTTTTACTGCTCAACCGCTACCGCATCGTAAGGTCAAAACCCATGAGGAAAGCACCGTAATGGACTTTGTTATTGCGCTACTGGGCGCTACACTACGCATTTTTACACCTATTCTATTAGCAGCTCTGGGTGAAACCCTGATAGAACGAGCAGGTATTTTGAACCTTGGAATAGAAGGAACGATGCTGCTTTCGGCATTTAGTGGTTTTGTCGTAGCGCAGCTTAGTGGTTCGCTCTGGCTTGGTCTGAGTGCTGCACTTTTGACTGGTATTTTGCTTTGTGTCTTTATGGGCTTATTAAGTGTAACGCTAGGTTTAAACCAGCATGTTGCAGGACTTGGCATTACGCTTTTGGCAAGTGGTTTAGCGCTTTTTAGTTTTCGCATTCTTTATGGTGGCTCGAGCACGCCTCCCTCCTTGGAGCGGTCATTTGCCCAGCTGGCTCTTTTTAAAGGTACAGCGCTCGAGCCGATCTTTAGCCAGTACGGCATAACGTATATTGCACTCCTACTTGTTCCCATACTTGGCTGGTTACTTATGCACACTTCCTTTGGGCTGCGCCTGCGCTCAGTGGGTGAAAACCCTGAAGCAGCTGATATTGCCGGTCTAAATGTCTACTGGGTACGCTATCAGGCGCTTATCGTGGGCGGTGCCCTTATGGGTTTAGCTGGCGCTTATTTGAGCCTTGCTCAACTGGGAGCTTTTACTCATGGCATGGTTAATGGGCGCGGCTGGGTTGCCATTGCTATTGTAATATTTGGCAACTGGCAACCCAGCAAGGTTTTTTATGGTGCGCTGCTTTTTGGCTTTTTACAGGCCTTGCAGCTCCGCTTGCAAGCTCAGGGTATACCTTTACCTTATGAAGCACTGCTGGCTCTGCCTTATATCATCACCATTATCATACTGGCCTTGGCGGGTAGAAACGCCTCCTATCCAGCAGCCCTTTTAAAGGCTTACCGACGTGAAGGTGCTTAATATTTTAGGCATTCTAGGATGACTTTTAAATAAAGCGTTGTATGTCATACTAAACGCCAAGGTTTAATCAAGCCCGAGCTTTAAGCGAGGTTTCATACTGATATCTGTTTTGTCCTATGACAAAGCCTGATAATCGTACAAAAAGAGCGTCTATTCTTTTGTATTCAGTATTAGGTCTCCAAAGTGCGAAAGGAGAGCTGGCAATCTTAGGTTTCAACCCAAATGAGCAGGGCTAAAGCTCGAGCTTTTTAAGGTAAACCCAACTAAGCCAGCATACATAGCATGCGCGAAAACACCGTAAAAACCAAATTTCAAAAGGGCGAGGCTGTTGTCAATGGCTGGATTCAAATAGCTTCAGGCATCAGTGCCGAAGCTATGGCACTCTCTGGCTTTGACAGTCTCACCCTTGACTTGCAACATGGCCCGCTTCATTATGATGCGGCCCTCCCTTTGCTCCAGGCAATCTCAATTACGCCAACCATTCCTATTGCCAGAGTTCCGTGGAATGAACCTGGCATCATTATGAAAATGTTAGACGCAGGTTGCTATGGCATCATTTGCCCAATGGTTAATACCGCCGATGAATGTGCTGCCTTTGTAAAAGCTTGCCGCTACCCCCCTAAAGGCTACCGCAGTTTTGGTCCGACCAGAGCCGCCATGTACGCTGGCGAAGGCTACGCCAAAAACGCCAATGACACCGTTTTAACCTTTGCCATGATTGAAACCGCAGAAGCGCTAGATAACCTTGATGCGATTTTATCGGTAGATGAACTTGACGCCATTTATGTAGGGCCAGCCGACTTAAGTCAATCTTTAGGTGGCCTTCCAGGAGCCGACTGGGAAGACGGCAAAGCTTACGAGGCAGTTCTACATATTTTAGAACGTGCCAAAGCCCACGGCATTTATGCGGGCATTCATACCGGTTCAGTAAGCTACGCGCGCAAAATGGTTGAAAAAGGCTATCAGTTTGTGACCTTACAATCAGACCTTGGTTTCTTACGTGCCAAAGCCGAAGAAATGGTCAACGGCATGAAGGCCAAAGAAGGTTCCGAAAAAGGTTCTTCACCCTACTAAGTTTTGATTACCTAAACAAAAAGCCATGCACGCGCATGGCTTTTTGGCTTTCATAGCCTGACTTTGATTCACTATAGAATCATTTATGGAATCCATCTCAAAAACCATTGCGGGTTCATTTATTCAGTCTTTTGAAGATTATAGTCAGCGAGTTCAAAACCTTGCCAACAGTTTAACAGAAGAACAGTTTTGGACAAAACCTTATAGCTATGGCAACAGCTTTGGACATTTGTGTCTGCATCTGATTGGCAATATGAATCATTATATTGGAACCCACATAGAACATACAGGTTATGTAAGAAACCGTGAGCTCGAGTTTACAGACAACGTCCATCATCCTAAGGCTGAGGTTTTAGCCAAGTTAGATCAAACCATCGCAATGGTTGTTACCAGTCTCAAAAAACAAACTGATGCTAACTGGTCTCAAGCTTATGAGGTTACTGGTGTAGAAGAGAATGAAAATAGATTTAGCATTTATTTAAGAATAGCTGCCCATTTTCATCATCACATTGGTCAAATGATTTATCTGGTCAAAGCGCAGCAAACGGCTTAAGACTTTAGTTTAAAGGAGACAAGAATGCCAGCTTATTTAATTGCGAAAATTAATGTTACCGATAAGGAACAGTACAAAGAGTATATGAAACTGACTCCCGCAGCCATTGAAAAGTATGGTGGCAAGTTTATTGTGCGCGGTGGTGAGAAAGTCACGCTCGAGGGTCCTGAAGAAACACGCAGGGTCGTCTTGATTGAATTCCCTGACATGGAAAGCGCCAAAACCTTCTGGCATTCGCCTGAGTATGAAGAGGCCAAAGCCAAGCGCCTAGGGGCTGCTGAGGGTTCATTTGTGCTGCTAGAGGGCAGTTAAACCGTAAACACTTTTTTAGTTTAAAAAGATTTTAACTCTTTTGAATTAAAGCCAAAATCAGAACCTTGAGCAAAAGAGCCGAGGCTCGAGCCTGTAAAAGCGAAGCCTAACTTGCTTTTTTGCAACTTAAGACAGCGTAAACTTATACAAACTTAAGGAGTGATACCCATGTCAACAGCTAAAACAGCCATCTTAGCAGGGGGATGTTTTTGGGGGCTCGAAGAACTTATTCGTAAGCAACCCGGCGTTTTAGATACCGAAGTAGGCTATGCAGGAGGTCAAAATGACCACCCGACCTATCAAAATCATCCTGGACACGCTGAAGCTTTAGAAATTACTTATAACCCCGAGCAAACAAGCTATAAGCGTATCCTGGACTTTTTCTTTCAAGTGCATAACCCAACCACACTAAACCAGCAGGGAAATGACCGGGGAACCTCTTATAGATCAGCCATTTTTTACAAAGATGACGAAGAAAAAAAACTTGCTGAAGAAATGATTGATATTGTCAATAAGTCAGGTCGTTGGCCAAGAAAAGTAGTGACAACCTTAGAACCGTTTACAACCTTCTGGCCAGCCGAAGGCTATCATCAGGATTATCTGGTTAAAAACCCAAACGGCTATACCTGTCATAGAATTTACTTTGCAAGTTATCTTGACTAATGATATTGCTTAGAAGCGCTTAAGCGCTTATTTCAAGCTTACTTAGGATGTGGGTACGGTAAAAAGCCGTTTTCTCTAGGACGGGTAGGTTTAAACTCGAGCCTATCCTTGCCTAAGGCTTTTAAGGTCGCCCGCTCTAACAGCGAAAAGTCTTCTTGCTTGTCGCGGTCAAGCTTTAAAGGTTCTTTTAAAATCACGGGTGGGTTGGTAATAAACCGCACCTTACCTGAAAGATTGGGCGATGACGCATGAAGCATAAACGGGTGCATAATAATGACATCGCCGACTTTACCTGTCACTTCAACAAATTCTTTGCACTGGGCAATAAGAGAAGGAAAGTCAAAGTCTTTTGGGTCAATACCTTCAGGGTGCTCAAGAAAAAACTTGGCCATCACTTCAATAGAATCAGACGCAATAAAAGTTCCCCCACCCTGATGCGCAATGTCTGACCATACGACAATGACAAGCAAAGCTTGTTCATGGCTATCTAAAAAATGCCTAAAGAATGAGCCATCTTTGTGCCAACCTTTATGCTCAGGACTTGGTGCTTTCCAGCCTTGATCGGCACCCATCCTAAAATTAACCACAAAAGCATCTGACCATTTAAAGGGTTCTATGCAGGTAAAATGCTGTGACTGTATATATTTGGTATCTCCATCTATTTGCTCTTCGCCACCAACAATGTCACAAATCGCTCCCCAGGCTTTTGGTGCTAAGTCTTGAACCGACATCTTGTTTTTGTGATCTAACCAAACAATAGGTTTTTGCCAGGTTTCTGGATTATGAGGGTCATAACCCAGTCGCTCAAAGGCTTGCTCAGTCCAAGACTGAGCCACACTGGGGTCGAAACAGTTATTTAAAACAACATAGCCTTTTTCAACAAACTGTTCTGCTTGTTCTGGGCTAAGGCTTTGCAAACTAGACTGGGCCATAAATTTTCCTCCTGAATGCTATTTAAGTATCTAAGTTGACTTAGCCTAGCACGTCTTTAGAAAGTAGATTTACAACCAGACTTCAGATTTGTGCTGGTCACTTAAAGTTAGCAAATTTACCCTGATTCAAAGGTCGAAAAACTCGCTAAAACCAGGCTCGAGCCTCGAGCTAAACCTTTTACTTTTTAATTTCCGTTCATCTTTTATGCAAATGTGAAAAGTATTAAATACAAAAGTATTGACAAAACTCAAGACCATTTGTTACAACTATTAACGCGCTTTACTAACACGTGTTAATAACACTCTCAAGTTACTTGCACGAATCTTTTGGACCAAGGGAGACTTATGGCAATTTCGACTCGAGCCGAACCTAAAATAGGCCGTTCAAAAAGTTTGTTGCACCGTTTATTTAACCAAGAATCCATTACTGCTTATATTTTTATTTTCCCTAGTCTTGTAGGCTTTTTTGCCTTCATTGTCTTGCCCATGATTCGAGGGATTCAAATCAGTTTCACCAAGTGGAATCTGATGCGTCCACCCAAATTTATTGGTTTAGAGAATTATAAAGATGCTTTTACCGACCCCGTTTTCTGGAATGCGCTCAAAGTTACGCTCGAGTATGTTGTCTTAAATATTCCCCTGCAAACCCTGATTGCCCTATTTATGGCAGTCATGATGGACCGCGTCACTAAATCTGAAATTGTACGCGGCATTTTTATTTTGCCTTATCTACTTTCTAACGTTATTGTTGCCATGATCTGGCTTTGGTTACTTGACCCAAATCTTGGTTTTCTTAATTTACTCTTGCAACAATTTGGCATTCATAAACAAGCCTTCTTTTTCTCAACGACCCAAGGTATTCCCACCATTGCCGCAGTCAATATCTGGCGGCACATGGGCATAAATGCCCTTCTCTTTTATGCAGGTATTCAAGGTATACCCAAAACTTTATATGAAGCAGCCACCATTGACGGCGCAGGGGAATGGGGGATGTTTAGGCGCATTACCTTACCCTTACTCCGCCCGGTCACAGTTTTTGTGCTGGTAACCAATGTCGTTGGCTCGTTTCAGGTCTTTGACACCATCTCGGTAACTACTGGGGGTGGGCCAATAGACGCCACCAGAGTCATTGTTTTCTATATTGTCCAGAACGCCTTTGAGCTAACCAAATTTGGTTATGCCGCAGCCATGTCGGTGATTTTGTTCTCCATTCTCATCGTCATCACTTTGTTACAAATGCGTGTCCTGCGGGGCAATTCTTCAGATTTGAGTAGCTAGGAGGAATGAAATGGTAACGAAAACTTCTTGGGGCATCGGCCGAATCATCATCTGGATAATACTTATTTTTTTGATTCTTCTCACCTTACTTCCTATCTGGATTGTTTTAAAAACTGCGCTTACCCCTACCAAAGAACTGTTTAATAACCCAGGTTCTTTATTCCCTGAGAACCCTACTCTACTTAATTTCAAGCGTGTCATAGGTCTGGTTAGTAGAGAAGAAAATGTTGCTGCCGGGGGTTCTGGTCAAAGCATTAATTTTCTTCTTGGTATTCGCAATAGCTTTATATTCACCAGCTTAGTGGTCGTTTTACAGACTTTCTTTAGCGCACTGGCTGCTTACGCTTTTGCCCGCCTAAAATTTATAGGGCGTGAAGTCATTTTCTTTTTGTACCTTACGGCTCTTATGATTCCTGGCGTTATTTTGTTTATCCCCAACTTTATCTTGATTAAAAACCTGGGCTGGCTTGACACTTATCAGGGAATGATTGCACCCTTTGCCTTATTTTCGCCATTTGCCATCTTTTTCTTAAGACAATTTTTCTTAAGCATCCCTAAAGAACTAGAAGAGGCTGCGAAACTTGATGGCGCTTCAGCCTTTGGTACGTTTTGGCGCATTATTTTGCCAACCAGCACCACACCTATCGTCACCCTGGTCATTCTTACCAGTTTGGCCATGTGGAATGAATACTTTTGGCCCTGGCTCATTGGCAAAGGTGAAAATGTCCGTGTTTTGACGGTAGCCTTATCTATTTTTAAATCTCAAACCCCTCAAGGTGCACCCGACTGGTCGGGTCTTATGGCAGCCACTTT
This sequence comes from Trueperaceae bacterium, assembly GCA_024642575.1. Classification (GTDB taxonomy): domain Bacteria; phylum Deinococcota; class Deinococci; order Deinococcales; family Trueperaceae; genus JAHEBB01. The sequence goes on from JAHEBB010000015.1 coordinate 24,811, forward strand.
TTTAAGTATTATTCCTATGGTTATTCTCTTACTGGTTTTAGGTCGTAAGGTCATTAACTCGTTGCAATTTAGCGGACTCAAATAACTAAAAATGATTTGGGCTCATGCCAAGACCTTTAGGCTCGAGCCAAAAACTTTAATTCGGCAATATCTCCCTTGTGGAGTTTGCAATTTCAAGGAGGCAAGTAATGAATAAAGTAATCGCGCTACTTATAGCAGTCATGTTTAGTGCTGCTTTTGCGCAAACAGAAATCAACTATTGGCTATGGGACGCCAATCAAGCACCCGCCTATGAGGCCTGTGCAGCCGAGTTTGCTAAAACAAACTCAGACATTAAAGTTAATGTCATTCAACAAGGTTGGGATGACTATTGGACCGGTATCACCACAGGTTTTGTTTCAGGAACTGCACCTGACGTGTTTACTGACCACCTAGCAAAATATCCAGAATTTGTTGCTAATGCTCAAATTGTAGATATTGAACCCTGGATCAAGCGTGATAGCGTAGACCTGGGAATGTATGTTGGCGATCTTGCATCATTGTGGGGTCGTGATGGCGCACAGTACGGTCTGCCAAAAGACTGGGATACGATTGCCCTTGCTTATAACAAGGACATGATTGCTGCTGCTGGCATCACTGAAGAAGAAATGAACAACCTGACCTGGAATCTTGAAGATGGCGGCACCTTTGGTCAAGTCATTGCCAAACTTACCCTTGATGCTAACGGCAACAATGCCTTAAGCGCAGACTTTGACAAAACCAATATTGCTCAGTATGGCTTCTTGCAAAATGGTACCGGTGGCGCTTATGGTCAAACCGAGTGGAGCTGGTTAACTAACTCAACGGGATGGACCCATACAGATGGTCTTTATGCTGAAAAGTATAACTATGATGACCCACGCTTTATTGGCACCATTCAGTGGCTTGCCGACCTCATGCAACAAGGCATTTCACCAGGACTGGCAGACATTCAAGGTCTTGGATCTATGGCTATGTTCCAGGGTAAAAAAGGTGCCATTCGTGCA
>JAHEBB010000303.1 GCA_024642575.1 Trueperaceae bacterium
ATTTCAAAAAATATCAGAACCAATAAGCCTGAGTATTATAGAGTTTAGGAGAAGCCCGTGCCAAAGATAGCAAAAACCGATTTGGAAATTGAGAGCTGCTTTGAAGTTATGGCCGAACTGAGACCTCAGATCAGCAGAGATAGCTTTGTCCAAACCGTTCGAGAAATGGAAGAACAAGGCTATCAACTTGCTTATCTGAAAGAACTAGGTGCGGTTGTTGCGGTGGCCGGCTTCCGCATAAATAGCAGTCTATTCATGGGTAAAAACTTATACGTGGATGATCTTGTTACCTCAGCTAAAGCTCGCTCTCAAGGATTCGGTAAAACCCTGATTATATGGCTTCGTGAGTTGGCAAAACAAACTGGCTGCAAGGTTTATCACCTTGATTCTGGTACGCAGCGCGGTCAGGCTCACAAATTTTACTTTAGGCAGGGCATGACCATCGTTGCTTATCATTTTTTAGAAAACCTTAGTGACTCCTAAATTATTTCCAATTAGAGGGCTTAAAGGCTCGAGACAGCTTCTTTTAAGGCAGGCACCACATCATTGACATCACCAACGATACCGTAATCAGCCACTTTAAAAATCGGCGCATCAGCATCTTTATTAATCGCTACGATTAGTTTCGAGCGGTTCATACCTGATAAATGTTGCACTGCACCCGAAACACCCAGCGCAATATAAACACCTGGGGCAACCGTTTTACCTGTCTGCCCAACTTGTTCACTATAAGGACGCCAACCAGCATCTACCACAGCTCTGGTTGCCCCTACGCCAGCACTAAGCACATCGGCAAGGGGTTCAACCAGCTTGGCAAACCCTTCAGAACTACCCACGCCGCGCCCTCCGGTAACGATAATATCGGCTTCATCTAGGGCAACACGACCTGTTTTGGCAGCAGCTTTTTCGCCGACTTTGACTCGCTCATCAGTCGCTGCCAAACCTGCGGCTTTATCTTCAACTGTACCTGACGCGCTGGCTTCTACCACAGGAAAGATATTGGGCTTAATGCTAATGACTACAGGTAAGGCCAATGCTTTTATGGTTTCTGTTACCCTTGCCAGGTAGCTAAATCGAGTCGCGATAACCTGAGTACCCTCAACATCAAGAGAGGTTACATCTTCTAAAAGAGGGCAATCTAAACGCATAGCAACTCTGGCACTATAGGAAAGACCCGATTTTGAAGCACTTACCAGCACAGCTTTGGCATCCAGGTTTTTGGCTAGTGTAGTCACGACGCTGGTGTAAGGCTCGGCACGTACATCAGCTAAGGCGGCATCTTCTACGGCAATGACTTTTGCTGTGTACTTGGCAAGTTCAGTTGCAACAGCGCTCACATCGTTACCTAAAACAGCCGCAACAACGTCACCACCTAATTTATCCGAGAGGCCTTTAGCAGCGCTTAAAAGCTCGAGCGCACTCTTTTTCAAACTTCCGTTACTATGTTCTGCAATGACTAAAATCATAAATAACCCCTTAAATAACCTTGGCTTCTTCGTGCAGTAAACGAGCGAGTTCTTTGGCAGCTTCTGCTGCGTCACCTGTAAGTACTTTATTCAGGCGAGACTTGGTTTGAATTTCTTGTCTAAGTAGTTGTGTTTTTCCACTTGGGCTACCTACATCTGATAGCGCAAGTTTTTTTAATTCTTTGCGTTTGGCTTTCATAATGTTGGGCAAAGTTGGGTAGCGCGGTTCGTTTAAGCCTTGCTGGGTAGTAACGACAGCGGGAAGAGGCAAAGTAAGGGTTTCTGAGCCTTCATCTGAGTCATGGGTGACTGACAGGCTCGAGCCACTAACCACTAACTTAGTCGTCCAGTCGCTATGCGGCCAACCCAGCGCTTCAGCCACCGCAGGCCCAAGTGCCGCACTATCCCAGTCGGCCTCTTTACCGCCAACAAAGACTAACTCAGCGCCCTCTTCTTTAATGATGTTTGCCAGAACCTTAGCTTGCGTAATCGGGTCAAGCGCTTCATCGGTTTCAATATGAATGGCGCGGTCAGAACCCATCGCCAGAGAAGTGCGAATCGCTTCTTCAAAACGCTTGGGGCCAAGAGCAATTGAGATAAGCTCGGCATCTAAGCCAGTTTCACGTAGTCTTAAAGATTGCTCCACGCCATACTCATCCATACCATCAATTACAAAGGTAACACCCTCTAAATCAATGCCTGATGCCGTTGCCCGAATGCGCGCCTCGGCATCGGGGACTTGCTTGATAATCGAAATAATTTTCATCTAGACTCCTTAATCAGTTTCATACTAAAACCTTATAGCTAAGGGCTTAGGTAATGTATTTTGCTCTGTTACGTCAATAATTGCTCTCTTGCAGCTATCGCCCAGGGATGCAAAACACGCAAATTTTCCCTTATCGACCACAAATACTCAAGATACGCTAGCGAAGCTGCTTCAACTGAATACTCTAAGCCTTTTAACAGCTCAGCTATATAAGGCGGCGTACCTGTTTGATCCCAGGCAATTTTGTCCGCAACAAAAACAATATGATCGCTTAAGCTGGCATCTGCCTTTAACGTGGTATGACAACCAATTGCACTCAAAATCGTTTCATCTGAAATCTTAAAAGTTTCTCTGGCAATCGCTGCTGATAACTTTTGATGGATAATCATGGGAAACTGTTCTTCTTCGGGCAAAACTTCGATTCTTAAAGCTTTCGCCAAACCAATACGCTGCTCATTTGGAATGATGGCACTAATATCATGTAACCAAGCAGATATTTTGACCTTTTCTCTATCACCAGAAACCATTTCAGCTAACTCGGAAGCTTTTGCTGCAACCGCTTTGACATGATAGTAAACATGCTCTTGCTGATGCTGGCAAAGTAGCGCTTTAACATCTGTTTCTAAGTTATCAGTAATAGTGAAACCGTTTAGATAGGGGCTTAGAGGATGGGGCATGATTAATTTTAAAACTCTGGCATCCGTTCACGAATTTGATCGCGCAAATCAATTAGCTCTGGATACTGGTAGAAAAACAAGATTTTTTCATTAGCGATACTATCTGCTTCGGGCTTTTCATTAAAAACAAAAAAAGTCCATGACTCAGCCATGTCTTCATCGGGATTGGTAGAAGCGTAATCACTCACAAACTGCTCTGGGTAAGCATCGTATAGCGCACTTTCATCTGAGGAGTCTAGCTGATCGTAAAGCTCTGTCCAGAAACGTTGGTAAAAAGCATATACATAAGAACTTTGGATACTGCATCCTTCACCTGTAAAATACGTTGGACAAGCGTCTACAGCTTCTTCATAAAGCGCGTCATCCTCTTCATTTTGCAAAACGTCAAGATTCCTGGGTACCTGGGCAGGCATCAGAAAAACAATGTGACCAAATTCATGAATCATAGTCTGAATCAAATCTTCACCAAAATAGGTTCCGTCTAGAGCATCTAAAGCGAGCGTCCAAGTGTCATAATCATCGGCATTAGGAGTTACCGAAGCCAAAATTTCTTCTTCTCCATCGGTAAAAATGGCAAGCCTGGTTATACTTTTGCGATACTCGAGCGGAATTAGACCAGCAAAATCCTGCCACAAAACTTGATGATAGCCTTGATCCAAAAGAATATCTTTAAGCTCATCATCGGTGGCCGCGTCCCAATTTTCAACAGGATTAAGCAAAGTATCACCTTGAACGGTGTAAATAATCAGGGCATCTTGATTTGCCTCATCAAAATCTTCTTGGGCAATAGAAAAACTTAGCAAACCCGTTAAGCAAGCTACTAAGAAAACAAGGTAAGGTTTCATCTTAAAGACTGTAAATGACACTTCGAGCAATCACCAAACGCTGAATTTCATTGGTGCCTTCATAAATTTGATTAAGCTTTACATCCCGTAAAAGCTTTTCGACTGGGTATTCATTGACATAACCATAACCGCCATGTACTTGAATCGCTTCATTAGCAGCATTAAAGGCCATATCACTGGCGTAGCACTTAGCAATAGCACTGGCCTCGGTATGGGGCATGCCGTTATCGACGAGCCAGGCTGCATAAAAAGTTTGCCAGCGCGCCGTTTCAATACCCATTTTCATCTCAGCGAGTTTAATCTGAATGCTTTGAATCTGATTGATTGGCTTACCAAACGCCAAGCGCTCTGAGGCATATTTGTTACTTTCATCCAGCGCACGCCTCGCTAAACCAACACTGCCTGCAGCAACAGGGACTCGAGTCTTATCTAAGGTTTTCATGGCAATTTTAAAGCCTTCGCCAACTTCGCCCAAAATGTTTGCCTTGGGAACCCGCACATTGTCAAAGATAAGCTCAGCCGTCCAACTGGCTCTTTGCCCCATTTTGCCGTGAATTTTCTGATGACTAAAGCCTGGCGCATCTTTTTCCACCACAACTGCCAATACCCCTTTATGTTTTAAGTCAGGGTCAAAACTGGCAAATACCACGGTAATGTCGGCAAGTCCACCATTGGTAATCCACATTTTGTTGCCATTTAAAATGACATCATCGCCATCAAAGCTGGCTCTGGTTTTCATGGCAGCTGCATCTGAGCCGTTATCAGGTTCGGAAAGTGCAAAAGCAGCCAGGTTTGGCCCCTTTAAGAGAGGGCTTAAAAAGCGTTTTTTCTGCTCCTCAGTTCCTGCAAGAATAATCGGCGTAGTGCCAAGGTCAGAGGCCATAAGAATGGTGTAGATACCCATGCAGCCGTAAGCAAACTCTTCGCCAAGAATGACTTCATCGAGCATGCCAAGACCTAAACCACTGCAGCTTTCAGGAATGATGGCATTAAGCAAGCCTAAGTCATGAACCTGAGCAACTATCTCTTTAGGGAATGCTTCGCTTCGGTCAAACGCTGCCGCTTGTGGCACAATGACATCTCGGGTAAACTGACGCGCCAGTTGCTGCATTTGTTTTTGCTCATCGCTGAGGCTAAAGTTAATCAAGATACACTCCTTTTATAGCAAATGTTTAGACCTGGGTTTCTGGTCTTTTAAGCGTAATTTTCGGGCATCCAACTGCCCAAAGTATCAGTCGCCCAACGCCAGCTTTTTTCGGGTGGTTTTGCTCTAACGAGCAAGGGTTGAAATGGGGCAGGTTTGGGTTCGGGTTTAAACTCGAGCCTTTTCGTCTTGGGCAATTCTAAGCTTCCCTCAGGCTTAGCACCTTTGATAAATACCAACAGTTCCCCTTTTTGGTTCCATAAAAATGACTCATCAAACCAAGCAAGGACTTGCCCCGTTGCACCTACTACGGGCGTCATGTCTAAAGCTAAGCCAGGTTCACGCTCGAGCCTGCCCACAGCTTGATTAAAGACGTTATACATTACTCCTGCGCCTGTCAGATAAAAACAAACCTTACCCTGCCTATCAAACAAAAAACGCCTCATGCCAAATCCCTATAAATCTGTCTGGCAATCACCACGCGCTGAATTTCACTGGTGCCTTCATAAATTTCTGTCACCCTTGCGTCTCTAAAATAACGCTCAACTGGGTAATCCTTGGAGTACCCATAAGCCCCTAAAATTTGAATGGCCGCATGAGTAATTTTGGCACTGGCTTCAGAGGAAAAAAGTTTTGCCATACTGGCTTCTTGGGTTACGCGGTAACCTCGGTCTTTAAGCCAGGCAGCCTTATAGGTTAAAAGTCGGGCAGCCTCGAGCTGAGTTGCCATATCTGCCAGCTTAAAACTAATGCCCTGATTTTCCCTGATGGGCTTGCCAAACGCTATACGTTCATCAGCATAGTCTCTGGCAGCCTCAAATGCCGCTCTGGCAATACCTAGCGCTTGGGCTGCTATGCCGATACGACCACTGTCCAAAGAGGTCATAGCATAAACAAAACCCTGACCTTCCTTACCTAAAAGCTGCTCATCTGCCACAAAGCAATCATCAAATATCACCGTTGTCGTAATGGCGGCATGCTGACCCATTTTTTCTTCAGGCTTACCAAAAATCATGCCTTTTGTACCTTTTTCAACAATAAAACAAGACACGCCTCTGGCTCCAGCTTGTGGGTCAGTTTTAGCCATCACCAAATAAACCTGAGCTTCACTACCACTGGTAATCCAGGCTTTGGTTCCTGAAAGCTTATAACCCCCTTCAACTTTTTCAGCCTTAGTTTTCATAGCTACGGCATCTGAACCACAGTGAGGTTCGGAAAGGCAAAATGACCCAATCCACTCACCAGAGGCTAGTTTTGGCAAGTACGTATCTTTTTGCACTGGCGTACCATGCTCCAAAAGCATGCTTTGTGGCAGTCCATTGGTCACACTCATAATGGTGCCATGTGAAGCGTCAGCCGCCGAGATTTCCTCGAGCATAACCACATAGGTCAAGGTATCTAAACCTGACCCCCCATAAGCCTCGGGGGTAAGCATGCCCAGTAAGCCCATCTCCCCCATTTTTCTAAGGCTTTTCCAGGGGAATTCAGGGTATTTGTCCAGCAAGGGGGCTACTGAGGCTATTTCTGCCTGAGCAAAGTCACGCACATGGCTGCGCATGAGTTCGACATCTTCTGAAAGGTCAAAGTTCAAACTAGGACTCCAGTATGCGCCTTCATTAGCAAAATCGTAAAGCTTTCTACAAGTAGCTAGCGCCTAAAACGTTATACTGAGTATAACTTTTAAGCCTATTCATCATTGCTGTGTCATTCACATC
>JAHEBB010000304.1 GCA_024642575.1 Trueperaceae bacterium
GTTGAATATGACCTTCATGAGTGGTTACCGCAAAAAGACTCTCTTGCAGACATCGAGCCTAGCCTTATGCAAAAGGCAAGTGAAGGTTTAAGTCAGGAGCTTATGACGCAAGTACCGGTGGAAGAGGCTCCCTGGGAAAGTTTGCATGAGGTAAGAGATCGGGTTATAAAGACACTCGTTCGCTATAAGCAGTTTTCAAGCCTAATAGTGGTTTCTCACGCTATGGTTATTAATAGTTTATTAGGCGAAAAGCGCTCGATTGATTACGCTGAAATTGTCCCCTATGAACTTAGTTTTGAGATCGATACGCTCGAGCTTGTTTAACCCTTAAAAATTCCATCCCTAACATATAGATCTTAGGTTTCTTCTATCGATAACCTTAAGACCATTGGAATGACAGAACTTAGGAAAATAGTGAATCCAAAGTTTATTGGAAAATAATGCTGGTATCCAGACTAGGCCTTGAGTATCCCTATCAGTGAAGGACAAGTAGGGTTAGCTTCATCTATAATATTTGGAAATAAGTACTGGAACATAATTAAGTTAAACTAACATTCTGGCGCATCCTGAGAGATTGGTCCGTTCAACAGGGTTTAGGGCAACATCACTTGATTTAATCTAATTTCGTTCGAGTACTTACCATAAAAAAACGCAGCCAATCTTTTGGCTGCGTTTTAGTGTTTATAAAGCTATTTATTCGCGAATTCCGTGTAAAATCTCCTCGAGCCCGTCGATATCCATAACGATGATCTCTTTGGGTCTTGTACGTATTACGCCTTGTTTCTCGAGCACTTTTAAGGCTCTGGTTACGGTCTCACGGCTGGTACCGGCAAGATTAGCAAGTTCTTGATGGGTAAGTTGCACAGTAGCTGTACCATCTTTAGAAAGTTCAATAACGCCGCTACGGTAGAGGCGCAAAATAACGTAAGCAACGCGGCCTTGCGCGTCTTTGTAAGAAAGAATTTGTGCTTCGTCATTGGTACCACTTAAGCGTTTAGCAAGGGTAGTGGTTAAATTTATGCTTACTTGCGGATAAGCCTGAATCAGCTTATTAAAGTCATCTTCAAATAGGAGATAAGCTTCGACTTCACCCAGTGTAAGGGCTGTGGCGCTTCTGCTTTTATCGCCTAACAGCGCCATTTCGCCAAAAAACTCGGGAGCTTGTAAAATGGCAAGGGTTTTTTCGTAACCGCCAAGGTCAACCTTTGACAGCTTGACCAAACCTTTATGGATGATATAAAGAGCTTCGCCCATATCACCTTCTTGAAAAAGCGTGGTTCCACCAGGGAACTGTCTTAACTGCACGACGGAAGCTGCCACTTCAAGGGCGCGCTCAGGTGCATCTTTAAACAGAGGCACATTGGCAAGTGTCTCTTTGGCATCTAGCGTTTCTACCATGTTGATTCCTCATTCCAGAGTGGGTTTAGCGAAGTGACAGCGGTCACTGACAAAACGGCATAATGACTCATCTGCATCGTATAGTAGCGCTAATGGCACTCTCCTGTCGTGATTTACATCGCACCTTCAGAACTTCTTCACAAAGTATCCAAGTTCTCAAAGGGATCGATTTAAACGTCGAAGCGGGCGAGGTTATAGCGATTCTAGGGCCTTCAGGTTCAGGTAAAAGTACGCTGCTTAATTTGCTGGCAGGTTTAGACAAACCCAGTCAGGGCGAAATTTACTGGGATGATGAAGCGATTCATACCAAAAGCAGCCATGAATTAGCGGCACTCAGGCTTAAAAAAGTAGGACTTATTTTTCAAGATCATTATCTGCTTGAGGATTTAAATGTGGTTGATAACGTAAGTTTGAGTGGCAGGTTGCAACGGGTTGTTGATAAAGCAAGGGTCAAAAGTTTACTGGAAGCTGTTGGTCTGGGTGAGCGCACTGACTTCATGCCAAAAAAGCTCTCTGGGGGGGAACGCCAGCGTGTTGCGGTTGCCAGAGCGCTATACGCAAAACCGAGTATTATCTTGGCAGATGAACCAACAGGTAGTTTAGATCGGGTCAATGCCAGAGCGGTTTATGAGATTTTGGTTGATTTGGCGCGTTCAGAAAACAGTGCAGTGGTTATGGTCACGCACGATGAAGGTCTGGTCAAGACGGTAGATAAACGTTTTTACTTAGAAGATGGCAGATTGCTCGAGCAGCATCCTAAAGATTAAACGTGTAGGTTAAACCTGTTGATGAGATAAGGGCTCGAGCGTCTTTTAGATACAAGTCTCAGTTTTCAGGCAGCGTTAGTATTTGAGCAAATGGCAGCGTTTGCAGTTTTATCTTTATGACTAAGCAGTTGAGCATTTCTGCCCTAGGATAATAGATACACCTTGCTAAAGCTGCAAGAAAGTAGGAAAACCATGCGAATTGCAGACATGAACTGGATGCAGCTTGAAAACTATCTTAAGCAAGATGACCGAGCCGTCGTTCCCCTGGGAAGTACTGAACAGCACGCTTATTTAAGTCTAGCTGTAGATAATATTTTAGCCGAAAAAGTAGCAGTAGATGCGGCTGAACCCTTAGGTATACCTGTATTTCCACCTTTAAATTACGGCATCACACCGTATTTTTTGGCTTATCCTGGCAGTATTAGTTTGAGGCTCGAGACCTATTTTAAAATTATTGAAGACATTTTAACCTGCCTAAAGGGTTACGGCTTTAAACGCATTCTGTTGGTTAATGGTCACGGGGGTAATTCGCCTGCGGGGGCGTTTGCGACCGAGTGGACAGCGCAAAACCCTGAGATGACTGTCAAACTGCATAACTGGTGGAATGCCCCTAAGACGCTTGCTAAAGTGAAAGAAATTGACCCTGTGGCATCACATGCGTCATGGATGGAAAATTTCCCCTGGACAAGGCTCGAGGGGCTTAGTTTGCCGCAAGAGAAAAAGCCCATGGTTAGTTTTGATAAAATGTCTGTTTTAAAGCCGCAAGGGATACGCGACTACCTCAAGGAAGGCAATTTTGGGGGCGAGTTTCAAAAGGATGACGAAACCATGCTAGGACTCTGGCAAGTTGGGGTAGAGGAGACAAGGGCAGCTATGGAAGGGCCCTGGTAATGCGTGCACTTATCTGGGGAGCAGGCGCGATTGGCGGAACGATAGGTGCTTATTTTATCCGAGCAGGTCATGACATTTGCTTTGTTGATCTAGATAAAGCCCATGTAGATTCTATTAATAGACAAGGACTTCGGATTGAAGGGCCAATTGACAATTTTACGGTTCAGGCAAAAGCTTATTTACCCCAAGATTTAAAGGGCCAATGGGACGCGGTTTTACTTTGTACCAAAGGACATCACACTGAAAGTGCTATGCAGATGCTGCTGCCTTTTCTAACCCAAACAGGCTATGTGGTGTCGGTACAAAATGGTCTTAATGAATCTCTGATTGCGCAAATGATTGGTGAGGCGCGCACGGTCGGTAGCTTTGTTAATTTTGGCGCTGATTATTTGGAGCCTGGGGTAATTCACTACGGGGGGCGCGGTGCAGTCGTTTTGGGTGAGTTAGATGGGATGATGACAGAGCGGCTCACAGCGCTTCATCAGCTGTTTTTGAGTTTTGATGACAAAGCAATTACGACCAGCAATATTTGGGGCTATCTTTGGGGAAAAATGGGTTATGGCGCGCTGCTTTACGCTACCGCTCTAACGGACGCCTCGATTGCCGATGCGCTTGACGCGGAAGCTTATGAAGACGTATTTGTTTCTCTGGGTAAAGAAGTTCTGGCTGTTTGCTCTGCCAAAGGCATAAGCCCAGAAGGATTTAATGGTTTTAATCCGCAGGCGTTTATGCCAGAAGCCAGTTTTGAACTGGCGCAAAGATCTATAAAAGATATGGTGAGTTTTAATAGAAAGTCAGCTAAAACCCATAGCGGTATTTACCGTGATCTGGCGGTGCGTAAACGTAAAACTGAAGCTGACGCACACTTAGGTATGATGCTTACGCAAGCCAAGGAACTGGGTTTAGAAATGCCATTGACTGAGATGATTCTAGAGCTCATTCATGAAATTGAAGAAGGCAAGCGGAGTTTATCTTGGGCGAACCTCGAGCGTTTAAAAGAAAGGTATGAGACCCATGCTTGACTTAGAAAACATAAAAGCAGGACAGCTTGAAAAGGGTTTTTTAAGCCCCAAACTGGGCTATCCTGTCAAGCTGCCTTATTTTGTGCTTAAGGGTTCACAACCTGGACCTAGCTTACTTGTTACAGCAGGTGTTCACGGTGCAGAATACGCTTCGGTTGAGGCAGCCTATCAGGTGGCTAAGCTTGACCCGAAAAAATTAAAGGGCACAGTCATCATTTTGCCCATTATCAATACCCCTGCATTTACCTCGCGCTCGATTTATATTAATCCTGTCGACCGTAAAAATCTTAATCGCTTGTTCCCTGGCATGGAAGATGGGACTTTTGGGGAAAAGCTGGTTTACTGGCTCACGGAAGAATTCATTGCTAAAGCAGATGCCTATGTTGACTTGCATGGGGGTGACATGATTGAAGCTTTAGAGCCTTTTACGATTTACCAGTCAGGTCACGCAGCATCCCACGAGCTTGCCAAAGCCTTTGGCATTGAACTGTTGGTTGCCAGTGATAGTGAGATTATGAGTTTTGCGGCGGGAGCTAGAAAAGACATTCCTTCGATTTTAGCTGAGGCTAGTGGTCAGGGTTTGTGGCCGCATGCAGAAGTTGAACGCTTAAGGTTGGGGGTTGAGCGCTGTCTGATTCACTTAGGGATGCTTGAGGGAACGCTCGAGCCTAAACCCTACAAAGACTTGACAGAATTTGCCTGGCTTCGCTCAGAACATGAGGGTCTCTGGTATCCTTATGTAATTGCAGGAGATAAAGTTGCCAAGGGGCAACTTGTGGGAGAGGTCAAAAGTTTCCTTGGCGAAACTTTGCAGCAAGCGGTAAGCCCTATTGAGGGCATCGTCTTGTTTTCAGTTTCAAGTTTAGCTATGAATGCCGATGACCCCTTATTGGGAATCGGTGCCTGATGAAGATTGCCTTTGAAGATAAAACCGTGGTTGTTACTGGGGCGGCACATGGGTTTGGACGAGCCATTGCCTTAGCTTTTGCGGACTTAGGTGCCAAGGTTTGGGTTTGTGACCTGCAAGAAAGTGTAAAAGAGACGGCGGCGCTGTGTGGGGGAGAGGCTCGAGCATTTGATCTAAAAGATTCCTCTGCTATCCAAGCTTTTGCTCACGAAGTTTTAAATGAAGGCCCTGTTGACATTCTAGTAAATAATGCCGGTGGCGTTTTGGGTCAGGTTGGGCAGGCTATTGAAAAAGTAAGCCCAGAGCAGTGGCAAAGCATTTTTGATGTCAATGTAAGTGGCGCGTTTTATTTATCTCAAGCCTTTGCATCTGCCATGAAAAAGCAGAAGTTTGGTCGGATTATTAATATTTCAAGTGGTGCAGGTTTGGGTATTAGTTTGACAGGAATACAAGCATATGCCTCGGCAAAAGCTGCCCTTATTGGCTTAACCCGTCAGCTCGCTCATGAGCTGGGGCCTTGGCAAATCACGGTGAATTGCATTGCGCCAGGCTTTGTGCGCTCAAACCCTACAACGGAAAAGCAATGGCAAAGTTATGGCGAGGCAGGTCAGCAAGCTCTATTAGAAAACATTGCTTTAAAACGTCTAGGTAGCCCAGATGATATTGCAAAGGGCGTCCTCTTTTTTGCCTCCGACTATGCCAATTGGATAACAGGACAAGTTTTATCTATTGATGGGGGTAAGTGATAAGGAAGCAGAGAAAATGGACCAAGAAAAATCCTTCCACTTCGCACTAGGTACTGGGTACTAAATACTGTTATGCCTTCAAACGAGCACATCACTTTACTACGAGAGTCTATGCAGCGCCATGACTTAGATGCCTATTTGATTCCGAGCAGTGATCCACATTTAAGTGAATATGTTGCTGCACATTGGCAGGCGCGGGCTTGGCTCTCAAGCTTTACTGGGTCGGCAGCTACGGTGGTTGTTACCCAGGACAGTGCCGGCCTCTGGACAGATGCGCGCTATTATATTCGAGCAGCCGAAGCATTAGAGCGCTCAAACATTCGTCTGTTTAAAGAAGATATGCCCAGCTATGAAGCCTGGCTTTTAGACCAATTGCCTACCAGGGCAACGCTTGGATTTGATGGCTCGGTTGTATCCGCGGCTGAAGTTGCCAGGCTCGAGCGAACCCTTTCACCTAAAAACATTAGCCTTAACGGAAAGTTTGATTTATTTGCTGACATCTGGACTGAGCGTCCAGCCATTCCATCAGGCATAGTTGTAGATTATGACGTGAGTTTTGCAGGTGAATCAAGACAGCAAAAACTCACGCGCATACGAGAGGCGTTACAGGAGAAAAAGGCTGAGGGTCAGTTTTTGGCGTCTCTTGATGACATCGCCTGGACGTTTAATTTAAGAGGCACTGATGTTCCTTTTAACCCAGTATTTTTGAGTTACGCGTTGATTGGTCAAAAAGAGGCTTGGCTTTTTATCAAGGGAGCTATTGATGAAGAGTTAAAAACCGAATTGAACGAGCAGGGTATACGAGTAGCCCAGTATGAGGAGCTCGAGCCTTTTCTAAGAGAACTTTCTTCAAACACGATTTATTATGACCCTGAAAAAAC
>JAHEBB010000016.1 GCA_024642575.1 Trueperaceae bacterium
TCTCTTTAACCCTAAAGCTGGCTTTGCCATTCTTGGCTTTAGTAAAGAACAAGGTGAACTTACGACCTTGGCAACCACTACCAATCAAAATGCCTTTAGCAACCCCGAAATAAAGGCTTCGGGCTACAGTGCTTGGGCTGGTGGCTACAGCGCTTGGGCCGGTGGCTATAGTGCTTGGGCTGGTGGCTGGAGTGCTTGGGCATCGGGTCAAAGCAGTGTTATACCCCCTCTCCCCGTAGAAAACCTTGAAAGTTTTAATCAAATCAAACTGGCTCAGGCTCATGCGCTTTCTCAAAACTATGGCAAAGGCATCAAGGTTGCCGTTATTGATACAGGCATTGACCTTAATCACCCAATATTTCAAGGCAGACTGGCTCCCGCAAATGAGTGGAAAGATTTTGTTGATAATGACGCCATCCCCCAAGAAGGCAGTATAGACGGTCATGCTTATGGTCACGGCACTGCTGTCTCAGGCATCATCTTACAAGTAGCGCCCTTGGCAACTATCTTACCGATACGGGTACTTGGTCCCGATGGAGAAGGCGATTTAGATCATTTAATCTTGGCCATTAACTGGGCCATTCAGATGGGTGCAAATGTTATTAATTTGTCCCTAGGTACCACCGAATATATTGAATCGCTAAATGTCAGCATGAACTATGCCCTACAAAATGGGGTCTACGTCGTAGCTGCCGCTGGCAACACAGGCGACACCCATATGCTCTACCCGGCAGCCAGTGCTAAAGTTATTAGCCGCGAATATAGTCTTATGAGTATTGGCAGTGTAAATAAAGATGACGCGAAATCAGACTTTTCATCCTATGGTAGTGCGCTCGAGTATGTCGCACCCGGTGAAAAAATCTTTACCGCCTATCCTGATAAGCAAGTTGCTAAAGTTACGGGTACCTCATTTGCAACACCACTGGTTTCAGGTACCTTGGCACTTTATATGTCTGATTCCGTAAAAATCAGCGCTTCTAACAATGAGTTAGCAAGTAGTTTAGAAAGCACAAGCTTAAACTTTGATGATTATATTAGTCGAGGTTCTGATCTTAGCCTCTTTAGTGATGGTCGTTTAAATGTTGCTGGTGGTTATAGCTATATTACGATGGCTAGCCCTAAAGCTCAGGATGTTAGTCTTAATTTGCAAGGCAGCTGGAAAAGATCGGGTGGTCAAAGTGCCACAAGCACCAGCAACCCCAACTTTAGTTTTACGGTTACTCAGTCAGGTAGCGTTAGCATTGATCTAAGTTCAATTTTAGATACTTACCTTTACCTTCTAGACGCTTCAGGAAAAGTCATCGCAAGTAACGATGATGGCGGCACAGGTTACAACTCAAGAATAGTTATGACTTTAAGCAAAGGTAGTTATACGGTAGTCGCTGCAACTTATAGTATGAGACAATCTGGTTCTTTTAGTTTAACGGTTTCTGGACCTGTGGCTAACCTCAAGTAGATTATAGTCGTGCTATATCTAACAGCATTCATTGCACCTTCAAATAACTGATGCGAAAACGAAGTTCTTAGCAATTTAGTAAGACAAGACCTCAAAAAAGTGTCAAGCTGCGTTAACGCAGCTTGACACTTTTACTAAAACAACTCTTATTTAACAATAATAGGTGCGTGCATACCTGCTTCATAGTGGCCAGGTTGGAAACAACCAATCTCCCAGTCACCTTTACTGGTTTCAGGTAACGTCACTTGAATATGCATTTCTTGACCTGGCTGCATTTTGACTTCTATTAAACCAGAGCTTATAACCTCGAGCTTATCTACAACTGAGACAACTTCAGCGCCTTCAAATAAAAAGCTCGTGTAATCATGTGGCGTGCCTGACTCCATATTAGGGTCTCGACCAAACTGGACTTCATGCAAAACCTTACCCAAATTTTTTAGCAAAAAGTCATAGGTTTGCCCCGCCTCTAAGCTAATAGCTGCGTTTTGATCTTGCCCTTCAAGCTGAAAATACATTTCACCTATATTTATAGTGACGGGTATAGCGTCTGTAACCTGATCTGACTCTTGAGCTAATCCTAAAGAAAATAAAGTCAAGAACAACATAACTAGAAAACCAGTTTGTATGCGAATATTGAAAAGTTCCATAGTGTCTCAAACCTCCTTAAGGTTTCATAGATAAGTTTTAAGGGAAAGTTTATCTATAACCGAGAGTCTAAGTCTTGCGTAACAAATAAAAATCAAAGCAAACACTGACAATCTTGTAAGCCTTTTTCCTACAAATAAACTTGGTGAAATATAACAGGTATTCTCTGATCAGACCCCCGCTCATTTTGAACTATACCGTGCTAGACGAGCGATTCGAAGATGGAGATTCAGCTTAACTGCTCGAGCTTTTCGCTCGAGCTTTAAGTTTTTCTGAAACCTGCTATGCTTTAAACACGTTAAACTAAAGATGGAGGTTTTATGAAACGACTTTTCGTTCTAACAGCTATCCTTTTCTTAGGTTGGTCACTGGCCCAAGATGACCCCGCACCCGTCGCAGGTGGCACGGTCACTGTGGCTATCACCGCGGAGCCCCCTGGCTGGGACCCTTCGGCATCAACTTCACAAGAAATTGCCAGAGTTATGTACCACAATGTCTTTGAGGGCCTGGTTCGTCTTGATGAAACTGGCAATATCGTACCTGCTCTTGCCGAGTCCTGGACCATTTCTGATGATGGGCTGGATTGGGTCTTTAAAATTCGTGAGGGTGTCAAGTTTCATGATGGTAGCGATTTAACCCTGGCTGACATTGTTGCCAAATTTGAACGTGCTAAAAATCCTGATTCGGGTCATACGCATCCTGAGTACTACGCAGCTATAGAAAGCATCAGCGCAGGCGAAGGAAATACCCTTGTTTTAAAATTGTCTGAGCCTAGCTCGAGCCTGCTTTATAACCTTGCCCGCCCTGATTCAGTCATTTACCCTGCTGCCAAAGCCGAAACTCAGCGCAGTGAGCCTATTGGTACTGGCCCCTTTAAATTTGCTGAGTACATTGAAGGCAGTGAGGTAAGATTAGAAAAATTTGCTGACTACTATCTGGCAGGTGTGCCTTACTTAGATACAGTTGTCTTTAAAATCATCTCTGACCCCAATGCCCGTTTTGCTGCTCTGCAAGCTGGCGATCTAGACTTAACAGGTGTAACACCAGAGCAGTATTTGCAACTTAGCAGTAGCCCAGACCTCAAAGGTGGCGAAGGTTACGGCACGGCTGAAATTACGCTAGCAATGAATAATTCGCGTGAGCCCCTAAACAACAAACTGGTGCGCGAGGCTATTACCCATGCCATTGACAAAGAAGCTATCGTCAAGGGTGCCATGTTTGGTTTAGCCAGTGTCATTGGTACACATATGAGCCCTTCTGAGCCTTATTACATTGACCTAAATCCGTATCCTTATGACCCAGAAAAAGCCAAAGCGCTCTTAGCTGAAGCAGGCTATCCTGATGGCTTTAGCATCAAATTTGAACTACCTGAACCCTACAACATCGAGCGTCGTGCAGGTGAAGTGATTGCTCAACAACTCGCTGAAGTTGGCATTAAGGTTGATCTGAGCGTGGTTGAGTGGGGTACCTGGATTCAGCGCATCTTTCTTGGTGGAGACTATGACATGACCATTATTGGTCACTCAGAGCCGCGAGATATTAATATCTACGGCAACCCTGACTATTACTACAAATACAACAATCCCAAAATTGCCGAACTTTTAAAAGCAGCTGAGCTCGAGTCTGATATAGCCAAACAAATTGCCATTTATCAGGAGATTGCTACCATCATTGCCGATGACGCTGTCAATGTCTGGATTATGAGCCCCTTCTCGCTCTGGGCAGCAAAGTCAGATGTTTATGGTTTTTGGACCAGTCAACCCACCCCAGCTATTGATATGACTGCGGTTTACCGCGCACAGTAAAGCCCAAACAAGGTAGACTAAAGAGGCAAGCAAACCTTGCCTCTTTTTCTATTATCTTATGATGCCTATGTTTCGTTTCCTCACTCTGAGCTCACTTAATCCCGACTTAGGTAATACTCCAAACAACGTAAGACCTCCTTCATTTATTCTTCTCGCACTCCGCTCGCGTTTAATTACGCGAGTTAATCGCGTAATTAAACGGAATCGGTATAATGCTTAGCTATTTGACAAAGCGTTTTTTAACGGCTTTGCTCAGCATCTTTCTGGCAGCTGTTTTGGTCTTTTGCGCACTACTGGCCATTCCTGGTGACCCTGCCGAGATTATTTTAGGCATTAATGCCAGCCCCCAATCCTTGGCTGCTTTAAGAGAGCGATTAGGGCTTAATGAAGCGCCCATTGTACGTTTTTTTGGCTGGTTTACAGGCATCTTGACAGGGGATTTTGGCGATTCTTTAAACTACCAAAAACCTGTTGTGGAACTTATTGCGCCGCGCCTTGGGGTTTCGTTTACGCTGGCACTAGGCGGCGCACTGATTGCCTGCCTGATTGCGCTACCGCTGGGTATTTTTGCTGCCCTTAGAAAAGGAACCTTGCTTGACCCCATTATCGTTTTAGCCTCACAACTCGGCGCAGCCATTCCCTCTTTTTGGTTAGGGCTTATGCTGATTTTGTTTTTTAGCGTTGAGCTTAAGTGGCTACCCGCAGCTGGTTTTACTCCCTGGAGTAAAGACCCTCTTGGCTTTTTACGCAGCCTCCTTTTGCCTGTACTGGCACTAGGCTTGGGTCAAGCTGCGGTTATGACGCGCATGACCAGGGCTGCTATGTTAGAAGTCTTAAGCCAAGACTATATAAGAACCGCTAAAGCTAAAGGTTTAGCCTTTAGTAAGGTCGTTTACCAACACGCCTTGCGCAATGCTCTGGTTACTCTCATTACCATATTGGGTTTAAGCCTATCTAATTTGCTTATTGGCTCAATTGTGGTTGAACAGGTTTTCTCCATTCCAGGTCTGGGGCGTTTGGCCTTAACCGCCATAGGCACACGCGACTTTCCCCTTATGCAAGGCGAAGTTATGGTTTATGCCAGTGCCATTGTCTTGTTAAGTTTTTTGGTCGATATTTCTTATGGCCTTTTAGACCCGCGTATTCGCTATGACTAAGTTTTAGCTTAGGGTTTTAAGCATTCTGCAAATAACTATAAATTCGATACCTCTAAAGTCATATTCGTATTATGAAATATAGTCTTTCTAAAATTTATTGAGAATGTTTACTGCCGCTTTTTGCAACAAATTTGTTATGTCTGGATTCCAGCCTTCCCCAGCCTTCGCTGGGGCTAAAGGCGGAATGACAGGTGAAAACGGATTCAGATTCAACCATCCGATGTTTATCACAAAACTTTGGATTAACTATTTATAATCAGATGATACCTACTTTATGCTTTAAGCCGAGCGCAAATACTGACTGGACAAGTCGTTTTCTATAAAGGTTAAGTAGTGTTTACGCCGTTTTAAACCAATTGCACCTCCGCTTGGTAAAACATTGCCTCTTACGCGCTTATAACCTGGTTTGAAATAGCAACGCTCTTCTTTAATTTCATCTTGAGGAAACGTTTGAAAGCTGAGCTTGCAACTTTTACCAAGATCCTGATAGCTCAGGATTTTCCAGGCATAATAAGGCTCGAGATCAATACTCATGACTTCTTGCTTGTATAAATCCAGTCGCAACAAGATAGCTTCATCTTTAAGATACAAAGTACCCGCTTTAGAAAAATCCAGTTCAGTTTCTGTTCCAAAAAAGATTCGCTTTGCCTGTACCGATTTTGGCAAAACAAAAGCGTACGCTCTTTGTGACTCATTAAGACGACCAAAGTCATAGCGCAGACATCCGTGGGGCAAGGTGCTTTTTTCTACATCAAACGGATAGGGCATGCTTAACCTTTCCAAATTCTAGTCTTGTATGAATAAAACAAATACGGGCAAAAGCGCTGGCTGACCAGTTAGCGAGTAAAGCGCACTGAGCATCTTGCCAGGAGAGTATTTCAGCATGACCATCATTTAACCAGCAGATATCGAGGGCAAAAAAGGGGTGACGAATCAAACTGCAAACATCCCAGACAATGCCCGGAACCGTCCCTGATACCGCGCGGTAGGGAATCCCTTTAAGGATAAAAAAGCGCTCGAGCCTTTCCGAGCGAAGATTTTCTTTTGGCAAGCCTAGATCATTCAAACCTAGAGGCTTAAACTGTCTGGCTGAAACAATAGGAAAAGCCCCTTGTCTTATAACCTCTTGGCTTAGCGCCTGATACCCCGAAAAACTCAAAAACTCAGTTCTAAAAATAACCTCTGAACCAGGCTCGAGCCTGGGAAAGCTATTTTGATTAAAAAAAGAAATCTTTAAGCCTTGCTCCTTCATGACGCTGAGCTCTTCATGCCAATTAACCTGTTTACAGCTACCATCCTCGTATAGAAAGTGTGTCACGCTTTGCCTTCGCCTCCAGATATAAGTTGTCAGCCGAGTTTAAACCTTGCTTCTGAGTCAATCTGAGTGAGACTGAGCACGACCTGAATTAGCCTGCTTATCCTGTAGACTTTTTTGGTGTCTGACCCTCTTGATTTACCCTTAGGCAGTCTGCAAACTTTTTTAGAGACCAGCTATCAGTTAGAGCTTAAGGGGCTCGAGCCTTTAGACCTGGGCGCTGACCCTAATACTTTTCTCTACCGTGCCCTAAGTGTTAAGGGCAAAGCTTATTTTCTTAAATTAAGACGCGGCAATTTTAACCCGCTTATTCTTAGCTTTCCCAAGCTATTACAAGACCAGGGCTTAAGCCAAATTATTGCTCCTCTCCTTAGTCAAAAAGGCGAGCTTTATACCGAGTTTAAGGCATTTAAGCTTATGCTCTTTCCTTTTATTGAAGGGGCTAATGCTTATCACAAGGCACTTTCAAGCAAACAATGGCAAGAGCTAGGTCAAACCTTAAAACGCATTCACAGTGCAGCTATGCCTGACGCGCTTAAGCTTCAGTTTTCACAAGAGACTTATAGTAATGACTGGCGCAAGCTTGTAAACGATTTTCAAACACGAATTATGCAGGAAACCTTTAGCGATGCAGTTGCAGGAAAAGTAGTCACGCTTTTGTTAGAAAAACAAGAGGTGATAAAGGCCCTGCTCGAGCGCACCGAAAGCTTAGCAAAAACGCTGCAAAACCAGGCTTTAGACCAAGTTCCCTGTCATGCTGACTTACACGCAGGCAATATTCATTTAACCGACGACACCTTTTATCTGGTTGATTGGGACACGCTCATCCTTGCTCCTAAAGAACGCGATCTTATGTTTATAGGTGCTGGGCTTTTTGGCAATCACTTAAGCCCCCAACAAGAACAAGCCTTCTTTTATCAAGGCTATAGAGAAACAAACATTAATCAAGCTGCCCTTGCCTATTTCCGCTTTGAGCGCATTATCCAGGATATTGCGGTTTACTGTCAGGAATTACTAGGTAGTTCCGAGGGTGGCGAAGCTCGAGCACAAAGCTTTACCTATTTGGCTTCAAATTTCTTACCTGGGGGCACGCTCGAGCTGGCTTATCGAAGCGATACCTCAGGCCTTTAGCTTGCTAGTCCAGGCGCAAGCGGTATGGTTTAATGACTAGAGACTGAGCTATGCGCAACCTTAATTTTGTCCTCGGTATTTTTCTTATAAGTCTGGTGATCGTGGTAGCTATCATCAGTTTTTTCTGGACGCCTATTGACCCCAACAAAATGGATTTTGCTGCGCAATTTGCTACCCCCACCGCTGCGCATCCTCTGGGTGCTGATAATTTTGGTCGTGACCTTTTAAGTCGTTTGATGATTGGCGCACGCAGTACCCTTTATGTCGGTCTTATTGCTGTGGGTATTGCTGCCAGCATCGGCTCACTCATTGGCGCACTGGCAGGCTATTTTGGTCATTTGTTTGATGATATTAGTATGCGCCTCATTGACACGCTTTACGCTTTTCCTGCCATACTCATGGCGCTCTTACTGGCAGCCATTTTTAAACCTGGCACTCTGACAGCCATGACCGCTATTGGTATTGCTACCATACCTATATTTGCAAGGCTCATGCGCTCTTCGGTGCTAACGCAAAAAAACTTACCTTATGTCGAGGCAGCCAGAGCGCAAGGCATGGCTGAACTAAGCATTTTGTTTAAACATATTTTACCCAATAGCCTCTCCCCTATCATTGTGCAAGCAAGCTTGAGTTTAGCGGTAGCTGTTTTAGCTGAAGCTGCGCTAAGTTTTTTAGGTCTCGGTAGTCCACCCAATGTGCCAAGCTGGGGCAATATGCTCCGTGAGGCGCAAGGCTTTTTAAGTTTTTCTCCTTACCCTGCCTTGGTGCCAGGTTTAGCCATTATTGTTACCGTGCTAGGCTGGAGCTTACTCGGAGATGGTTTAAGAGATATGCTTGACCCTAGAAATGAACCTTAATAAAGTAAGGATACCAAGCTCGTGGAAAGCAAACTATTAGAAACGCTCAGCGAACGTGGGCTCGAGCGCCGCCTGAAACGTCATTTTCTTAAGGAAACCCAATCCTATTTTGCCGCCTGCGCTCCTGGTTTTGAAGCCCTTTTAGAAACAGAACTAAGCCAGCTTCCTGATCTTCAAAATCTTAAGTCCGAGAGAGGTGGGGTAGCATTTGAGGGAACAGTAGATAGCCTTTATCTGGCAAATTTACATCTCAGAACCGCGCACCGTGTTTTGCTACGACTTGATGAGTTTTTAGCCCAGTCTTACCCCATGCTCTTTAACGCTGCCAAAAAAATCCCCTGGGAGTTATATCTGGGCTTTAATAAGAACTATAGCGTGCAAGTGAGTGCCAAGACCTCTCGGCTTAGGCATCATAAAAACATTGCCAAAACGCTACATGACGCCATTCTGGCAAGGATGGAACCTCTGGGTCTCAAACCTGAGCAGCTAGATGATACCTCTCTCAAGTCAAAAGATGATACCTCTCTTGAATTTCACTTACGGTTTTTTGAGGATAGATGCACCCTCAGCCTAAATACCAGCGGTGAACACCTGCATAAACGTGGCTACCGTAAGCTTGTTTCAGAAGCACCCTTAAGGGAAACGCTAACGTCAAGTATCTTAGTTAAAGCCAATGCGCTTAATTACCAAACGTTAATTGACCCGATGTGTGGTTCAGGAACGCTGCTGATTGAAGCGCTCGAGCTTGCCACCAACAAGGCTCCAGGCAGACTCCGTCCCTTTGCCTTTGAAGCACTGCCCGCTTTTCAAAGCAGTAAATGGGAACGTTTCAAACGGGAAGCTGTAGCTCACGAACATCCGACGGATAAACGCTTTATTGGTCTAGACATTGAACCCAAAAACATCGCCATTGCCAAACAGAATGCGCTTAATGCAGGCTATACAAGCATTGATTTTAGACAAGGCGACGCCACACGCTTTTTAGAAACGCTCGAGCCTGCTACCACCCTCATCGTTAGTAACTTGCCTTATGGCGAAAGGCTAGGCGATGAAGATAGCTCGAATCTGTTGTTAAAAAGCTTTGCCCGTCATCTTAAAACACAGTATCAAGGGTGTCATTTTGCTTTTATTTGCAAACATCTTGACTGGCTTAAGGAAGGTTTCGCCCTAAATGAAACCCTTTCATTTTCAAATGGTGGCTTAAAAGTATTTCTAGCTCTAGGCATGGTCGCTTAAGGATTGGCTTTTGCTCGCCTAGCTAGGATTGAGGGCAAAAAAGCAAAAAAGGCAAAGGCCGCAAGATTAAGCCAGCCAATCCAATCTCCTAATCGAACACTGAGAGAATTGGCTGTACCCAGTCGCAAATCGGCAACCAAAGTAGCTTCATGCGAGGTGGGGTTAGCGCTAAGCTCGAGCACGCGACCCTGGGCGTCAATAATCGCAGAGTCAAAGCCCCCATCAGCTTTGACCATAGCCACACGGTTTTCAACAGCTCTAAACACCAAGTGGGCGTAGTGCTTGCGGGCAATGGCAGGCCAATCTTGGGAAGGTACAGCAATAAGTTTAGCGCCTTGTCGTGCTAGTTTTCGGGCGGTGTCGGTAAAGTCGAGATCATAACAAATGATGGTTCCCAGTCTGCCCAAAGACGTGTCATAAACAGGATACGTTCCTCTGGTCGGGCTGGTTTCACCGCCAAAAACCACAGGGTGATCTTTACCAAAAACCCCTAAAAACGCACCTTCAGGACTTAGCACCGTAGCTTCATTGCGAAAACCACCCTCAGCCAAATTCACCACATAGCCTAAAACCAGATAAGCCCCTGTTTCAGCCGTAAAGGCTTTGAAATCAAGGCGGTCATCTACTTGAGGGTCAAAAAGTAGCGCCCCTTCAGGCCAGACAATAAGCTCGGCACCCTGAGCAGCGGCTTTGCGAGATTGCTCGAGCATACGCTGATACGTTTGATCTAAAAGCGCAGCATCTGATTGGTGGTGTAAGGTAGCAATTTCAGGTTGAATGGCAGCCACACGAACCGTAGCTGTTTGCGGACTGCGAAACATACTCAGGCTTAAACCTAGCCAAAGTACAAGGGCAAGTCCCGAAAGCCAAAATCCTTGTTTGAGAAGCCTTGGGGGAAGTCTAGATTCTTCGTCATCAAACAGCCAGTAGCTGTCAAAAACGTTTAATACCCCTAAACCTAAGGCATAGTTAAGTAGCAAGATAAGACTGCTTAAGCCATAAATGCTAAAGATGCTGACAGGTTGAATAAGCCAGGGCTGAGTGTGCTGCGTATAAGCGATAAAACCCCAGGTTCCAGCAATGGGTATAAAGCCCCGAATCATCTCAAAACCCACCCAATTGGCTACCCCTTGTGCTAAAAACCAGCGGTACCGCGTTTGTTCATGAAATCGTCTTAAGCCGCTGTCAAATAAAAGCGTAAGAACAAAAATCGCTAGGGGCAAATACTGCATATAACTACCACTACCTGCAAAAATAGGGCCAAATACGCCCCAACCCCAGCCCCCAATCGCTACGGCAGATGCCAGGCTCGAGAGCCGCTTTGGCATAATGCGGTACTGAGACAAGATCATAGGTAAAAAGGCAAACCAGGCTAAAAACCAGAAATTAAAAGGCGGAAAAGCCAGGATGAGTAAAACAGCACTCAAGGCAGATAAACTAAGACCCAGAAGGGCTCGAGCCCAGGGCAACACCGTTCCTCTAACTGCTACACCTGTTTTGGTCATTTACGGCCTCCCATAAAAAACTGAAACTCTGTGTATAAAGCTTGTTTAAACAAATTCTGCGGTTAAAGTATAAAAATTTTCAGCAGCACCAGCGTCCGTGGTTTTACCCTTGACAAGCTATATCTTTCTTTCACATATTTTGCTGCCAAAAAGCAGGCAGGCTGTAACAATGCTGTAACAGCCATTCCTTAGTCTGATGCTAGCCAAACATCTTGGTACCTGCGAGGAATGAATGAACAATCAACTAAAAAAGGTTTTAACGGGTAGCGGTCTACTCTTTACTGCCATGATGATCGTAAATGTCTTAAATTACGGTTATGCACTGGTATTAGGTAGACTTTTTGGCCCAGTGGCCTACGGGGCTTATGCCTCGTTTATCTCTCTCTTTCTTTTGGTCTCCCTCTTACCTTTAACCCTGCAACAAATTACGGCCAAATATGCTGCCTCTAAAACCACGGTGGCTGGCTTTACCAGTCGTTTGGCCTTGGCCTCTGGTGTCCTATTAGGTTTAGGGCTGTTTTTACTCGCTCCCGTATTGGCACCCATTATCAAATTGCCTGCATCCTGGCTTATGGGTCTGGGCATTTTTTTGCCGCTCTACGCCCTTATGGGCACAGGGCGCGGCGAGGCACAAGGTGAACAGGCGTTTATGGTGCTCGGTTCAAATATGGTGCTCGAGCATGCTCTTAAAATAGCTTTAACCCCCTTGGCACTCTTTTTTGCTCCTGCCGCTTCAGGTGCGGTGCTCGCTACTTTAGCTGCTGTACCTGCTACCACTTTTCAATTACGCAAGTTTTTTCGTCTAAAGCTAAAAAGCTTGGTAGGTCGGCAAGATGTCGCCAAGTATGCTGCCCCCATTTTTGTCAATCTTTCAGCGCAGGCCATCATTATCAATACCGATGTTTTGCTGGTCAATGCCCTTTTAAGTAGTGAAGAAGCAGGTATTTATGCAGCGGTTGCCTTAATTGGTCGCATCGTTTTTTACGGCTCCTGGGCCATAAGTGCAGCTATTTTCCCAATGGTTGCTGCTAGAGCCGCCGAGGGCAAGGCTCACCTAGATTTGCTTTATATCGCCCTTGGCGCGGTTGCCTTCATCAGTTTGGGCGTTACCGGGTTTTGTGCGCTTTTTCCCAACTTCGTTATAGGTATTTTGTTTGGGCAAGCTTATCTGGCAGGTACAAGCCTCATTGGTGCTTACGCTCTCATGACCACGCTTTATTCCCTTGCCAATGTGGTCAGCAATCACTACCTGGCACTGGGTAGTCACAAGGCGGGTTACTGGCCTCTTTTTGCCGCCGTTATTCAGGTCAGCTTGATTTTAAGTTTTCATGCAAACAGTTTAGAGATTATCTGGATACAAATGTTTGCCAAAGGTGGCTTACTGCTCTTCTTGCTTATGGGCGCAAGCGTGGGTTGGTTTAGCAAGTCCCAAATCAAAGGAGCACAGTATGTCTTACGCTAATTTTGAAACCTGGCGTGACGTTAAGCTCGAGCACATTGAGCTCTCAATCGTCATCCCTGCCTATAATGAAGAAATCCGTATTCTACCGACTTTAGCTGCCACCGCAGTTTTTGTCTCGAGCTATATGCCCAACTGGGAAATTATTGTTTCTGATGATGGTAGTAAAGATACGACCGCCAAACTGGTTAAAGAGCTGGGCTGGGAAAATCTCAAACTGATTGAACATGCCAATACCGGTAAAGGGGGCGCAGTCAGACGCGGTGTTATGGCTGCCGAGGGCAAGTATATTTTATTTGCTGACGCCGATAACAGCACCCCCATTGAAGAACTCATGCGAATGATGGACGAACTACACGCAGGTTCAGATATTGCCGTAGGCTCGAGGGCCGCTGAAGGTGCCGTTGAAGAGAATAAAAGCTTTTTTAGACACCTGGTTTCCTGGGGCTTAAGAACCGTAGCTGGCTGGCTTAGTGGCGTCAGGGTTAAAGATACTCAGTGCGGTTTTAAACTTTTTAAACGCGAGGTAGCTCAGGAACTGTTTACAAAACAGCAAATGGACGGTTTTTCTTTTGACCTCGAGCTACTTTATCTTGCTCATAAATACGGTTATAAAGTCGCCGAAGTCCCTGTTCGCTGGTTTGACGCCCCTGGTTCAAAAGTGAATTCGGTCAAAGACAGCATTCAATTTTTAAAAGATATTTTTGCCGTGCGTAAGCTAGACCGTCAGGGCGCTTATGCAGAAAGGGATGCCAATGCATATAGCCCTGGTCACCGCGTTTCCGCCCAGTAAAGGCAGTCTAAACGAATATGGCTTTCACTTTGCCAGAGCTTTAGGAAACAAGGCCGAAGTGAGGCAGCTAAGTATTGTGGCAGATACCCTGGCTGAAAAGATCAGTGAAGCACCCCATATCCACCGCGTTTGGTCGTTTAATGATGTTCAAACTGCCTGGAAAATCAACCAAAAACTTGATGATTTAAAGCCCGATGCCGTCATTTTTAATCTGCAATTCGCCAGCTTTGGCGACAAACGCATACCCGCAGCTCTTGGACTTTTGGCACCCTGGATGAGTAAAAGCAAACGCCTAAGCTTTACTTTACTTCATAATTTGTTTGAAACGGTTGACTTAAGCAGCGCAGGCTACGCCCAAAACCCGATTTTAAAAACGGCTATGAACTTGGCTGGAAATGCTTTTACCAGAGCTCTTTTAAAGAGTGATCTTATTGCAACCACCATGCCCCGCTACGTTGATATTTTGCGCGAAACCTACCATGCTAAAAATGCCTTTTTGGCACCTCATGGCTCATTTGATGTCGGGCATATTGCCCCCTTGCCAAAAACGCCCACAGTGATGACTTTTGGCAAATTTGGCACCTATAAAAAAGTCGAGGTTTTGCTAGAAGCTCATGCCGAGTTGCAAAAGCGACTCCCCGATGTTCGTTTGGTTATTGCCGGCAGTGATTCACCTAATGCCAAAGGTTACTTAGAAAATGCTGCGCAGCAGTACCAGCATTTAAGTAATGTTGTGTTTACAGGTTACGTTGCTGAAGAAGATGTACCGCGCATTTTTTCTGATTCAACGGTGGTTGCCTTTCCTTATGAAAGTACAACTGGCAGTAGCGGCGTACTGCATCAGGCAGGACAATTTGGCCGGGCAGCCGTAATGCCCGAGATAGGAGACCTTGCTGATTTGATTGCTGATGAAGGGTATCAGGCCCTAAGTTTTAAACCTGGAGATGTGGCTAGTTTGACCGCTGCCCTTTACGATTTACTTTCTGATAAAGAAAAAGCCCTAGCGCTGGGTCAAGCTAACCATAGAGCCGCAAGTGGAATCACCCTAGATGATGTTGCAGACTGGTATTTACTCCACATTTCAAGATTGTTAGGACAAACATGGACATTAGACAAACAAGCCAAACAAGTCGCGTCATCTACCATCTAAAAGGTCGGTTTGACGCCCACGAGGTAGCCAAGCTTAAAGGCACGCTCGAGCCTGTAAAGCAAGACTTTGAGCTAGATATGCAGGGCGTTAACTTTATTGATTCTTCAGGCCTGGCGCTTCTGGTAAACCTATACAAAAAAGCCCGTGATGCTAACGTCAAAATGAGCATAGCTAATCTACAAGATACCGTTAAAGTTATCTTTGAAGTCACTAAGCTCGATATGGTTTTACCTTTAGACAAGAGCCAAAAAGTTAGTACTTAAATGATGCCAGTCGCGCGCTTTTCTTTTCCAGCCAAAACGTCTGAGCTGGCGGCGCTTGGGCAATTTATTCATAGCCATTGTCAAGATGCAAAGCAGGTACTTATCGAACTGGCAATAACTGAGGTAGTGGTCAATGCCATTAAACATGGACAAGCGTCGCGCATTGACCTTGAGATCGAAGACTTAGGCAAAACGTTCAAGATAGTGGTCAGCGATGACGGCATTTCTTTTGACCCTACCGAGCAAGCCTCTAAGGCAATGGGAGAACTCCGCGAAGGCGGCTATGGTCTGGGCATTGTTGAAAAAATTAGCGACTTAAGACAACACCAATATTGGCAAGGTAAAAATTATTTAACCCTATGTATAAGTAAAGGAGATTTGACATGACCAAAGAAATAAGTATAGAAGGCCGCATAGACGCGCATAAAGCACCCGAATTAAGAAAGCTCTTTGATGCTCTTTATCAAGAGGGTGTAAAAGACATTTATTTGAATGTAAAGGCAGTCAGTTTTATAGATTCTTCGGGCCTGGCAGCCATTGTGTCTGCGCTTAAGACTGCCCGCTCGCATGGCGGCGAATTTTATCTGGTCAACCCAAGTCAGGCAGTGAGCACTTTGCTTAATTACACTATGCTTGACCAGATTATTCCTGTAAAGGCCGAGTTTGTGGTTTAAACTTGCCCTTTTACAAGACCTTGCACCATCATCTCATGCGCTTTATTTTTAGCTTCCAAGCTCTCACAACTTATTGCTCCCTCTCAAAGTGCACAAAGGCTAAGCCCATTGCAAACTTTTACGCTAAGTTTTTTAGCTCGAGCGTTTAAACTAAAGCGCTCGAGCGTTCTTAAGCGCTCCGCTCGCAACCGAGCTAGACCACCTATCCCCAGATTTCATTGAGTCTCTCATGGCAAGTTCGTCTTTAAAAGCAAGTTCAAAACTCAGAGCCTCTCGCGAACAATTGCGAGAGCGTGAAGGTCTTGTCTTACTGGCGGTTGCCTTACTGATTGTCGTTTTTTATCATGGGGTTTTAAATCTTAATAAGCACTTTATTCATACCTATGACGCCCTGATTCATATTTTTATTGGCGTTCACTATGCCCAGAACTGGTTTGATCCCTGGGAACCGCGCTGGTACACTGGCTTCTTTACCGTTGCCTACCCACCCTTATCGCATTATCTAATTGCCATTTTTGGCAAACTCTTTAGCAATTTTTTAACGGGCTTTGCCATTGCGCAACTCTACGCTATTTTGCAACTTACGGTAGGTATGTACCGGCTTTCCAAGCTGCTATTTTCACCCAGGGCGGCGGGTTATGCCGCCATTTCCCTGGTTATTGGTAGCAGTTTGAGTGAAACGGTGCATGTCTTTGGGCAACTTCCTACCACGCTTTCTCTTGGCTTTTTATTAAACGCTATTCCTTTTATTATTGCTTGGGTACGCAAAGGCTATACCACTGATCTCATTAAAGCCATCGCCTGGACAGCTGCTACCACCTCAGCACACCATGTGACCACGCTCTTTGGTAGTGTGTTTTTTACCGCGCCGATGATCGTGATTGCCCTGCTCGAAGGGTTTCGTGGGCAACGACCTGATGAACCTAAAGGCCATTCCTTTTTTCAAAAAATGGGTCGGCGGGTTTACCGTCTTTTGCCCAGACTGTACCGCTCAGGTATTTTCGGCTTTTTAGCAGTTAGTTCGCTGATTATTGTGGTCTTTCCTTACTGGTACTGGTCAAGCGCTGATCCGATTGTTCAGGTAGCCATCCCTCACGGCTCGAGGGCAAACTTTCTCATTAGGCGAGACCTGGGGCTCATTTTCTGGGTGATTCCCTGGATTAGCAGTCTCTGGGTTTTCCCTTACGCTATGGCAAGGGGCTTTTTAACCTGGCGCTGGCCTGCAGCTGCTAGCATTGCTATGCTGGCGTTTTTAGGTACAGGGGGTACGACCCCTTTTCCCAAAATGCTCTTAGGGCCAGCTTTTGACATCTTGACCCTTGACCGTTTTACCTTTTGGTCAACCATGTTTATTATCCCCTTTATGGGTCGGGCCATTGAAAGCTTGATTCATGGTCGCTTGAGGCTCTATATCACTGCTAACTTTGGTCGCCGCGTGCTCTACTTGCTACTCGCAGGTCTGACCTTTATGATCTGCGCCTCGGCACTTTGGATTAGTACCCTTACGCAGTACCGCAAGTTTCAACCTGACCCCATTAATATTGACCCCATTATCAACTTTATCAATAAGGATGAGCACTGGCGCTGGCGTTACTTGAACCTTGGCTTTGGCGATCAAATGGCCTGGCTCTCTGCCAATACCAAAGCCAGTACCCCTGATGGTAATTACCACTCAGCCAGACGCTTGCCTGAACTAACCACCACACCCATTGAGCGTATGGAGGGTGCCAAGTATACAGGTGGTCCAGGGATTAGCTCCTTAGAGCAAGTGCTGGTCATGCCTGAAAAATATAATGTTAAGTTTATTTATAGCAATGACGCCTTTTATGACCCCTTACTCTTTTTTAACGGCTGGCACCGTCTGGGGCAACTTGAAAATGGCATTATGGTCTGGGAGCGCGAAAACATCCCACCTTTACCTGACCGTTTGCCGCGCAAGGTTTGGCCTCTTTATCAGCGGCTTATGTGGGGCATCTTGCCCATGCTCATGCCCCTCGTTGCTTTTTTAAGCTTACTTTTACCTGACTGGCGCGTACCTCTTTTACCTTGGCAACGTAAAGGTCTGGCAAACTGGGCCTACCGCATGCTTAAAGAAGATGTCGAGTATCAGGCAGCACCTGGTCAGTGGCAATGGTGGGGTCGCTACAAAAATCTGGTCAGCAAAGCAAACTTTGGTCGGCGCTCGCTAAAGTTTAGACTGATAAGTACCAGCTTGCTCTTTTTTATTTTACTGGCACCTATTGGCTACACGTATTATCAGAACAAGAAACTTAATGACACCCCTGAAAAGGCCGTTATTCATTACTGGGATGATTTAGACTTTAAGCGCTTTGAGGCCGCTTACAAGTGGCTCGAGCCTAGCAAAGGGCTTGACTTTGACCGCTGGCTTTTGGACTTTTCCGTGGTCGGTGGCCTGCGCTCAGGTTACGCCAAGCTAGAAAATATGTACCCCCATTTACTGGGATATGAGGGCAAAGGCAGCGTTAAACATCCTAAACTTGGTGACAGAGCTTTTGTGCGAATTGATCTCGAGTGGTTAACCAGCCTTATGCCCATTAAAGAGAGCATTGATCACGAACTTGTTCGGACCAAACAGGGTTGGCACATTCTGGCAGAACCGAGTGTCAAGGCGCGAACTCAGGAAAGCTTTATTGGGCAGACCAATATTGACTATTACAAATCGCCGCGGCGCTTAACCCTTGATTTAAAAGGCGTTAATGAAGGTCTTGATAAACCTTTGGTTGAAGTGCTTAATGCCCGACTGGTGAGTTATGAGGTGAAGAAAACGCCCTTAGAGCTCGAGGCTGAAGGGGTCTTTAAACCTGATATTGCTCCCGAAGATAGAGCGCTGGTTGCCAAACGCTTTTCCATCGTTGGTGAAATCCAAAATACTGATGCTCGCCCTGCTGATATCACGATTACAGGGCTTTTACGAGGTGCCGACGGCAATGAATTAAGCCGCGCTAATGCGGGTCAAATGGTCTTGCATAAACTCTTACCTGGTGAGCGCAGCCCCTTTCGGATTGACTTTGACGATGTGGCTAAAATCGATGATTTTCCCGAATTGGTTGCCGACTTTGAGGTTTTTGTCCAGGCGGTTGTAACGGGGCGTAACCTCGAGCGTGATCTGGCTACCTGGACTAAGGCCAGCAGTGATCATATTGATATTAGAGCGGTCAATTTAGGTACGGAAGAAGCGGGTATACCTCACGCGATTATTAGCCTTTTTGATGACGAGGGTCTGGCCTGGGTCAATGAGGCTTTTGGTATGGAGTCTATTCCTCCAAGAGAAGCTAGAGAATTTCGTGCTGAGCTAAGCCTGCCTGATAAGTATCATATTGAAAAAGTTTATACACCTAAGCAGCCAGACATTAGCGATTGGCCCGTTTTTGATATAGATAGTCCCTATTTTAGCCATTACAGGGTGCAGATTCATGCGTTTTATCGCGATTAGGCCGTTATCCCTGAGAAACCTATCCTGGCGGAAACGCATCATCTTAAGTCTGCTGGGGCTCGAGCTTATGGTTTTGGCAGGGCTATTTCTTTACCATCAGTTTAAACCCGCAGAGCAGCTCTTAGCTGCCGCCTCTCTTCCTGGACCTAAACCTGAATTGACTATAGAGATTGATGACGAGGGCGTCCAGTTTTCGCTTAACCCTCTTAGCACCGAGGTAACAGCTCGGCTGGTGCTAAGCACCGTCGCAGGGCCTTATGTTAGCGAACACCTCTTAAACGCTGAAGGCTCGAGCTTTAGTGTTCCTTATTTAAGAGCAGGTAAAACCCCCTATAGCCTGGAACTTGGTCAAGCTACCTTTACTGGTACGCTCGAGCGTATCCCTGGCCCTGCGGTTACCCCCTTAGAGCCGCTACTCACTGCAAAGTCAGCTCGAGTGACCAATAACGAAACCCCTGCTGTGATTGTGCAACCGCTTGATAAAAATCAAAATGTCAACACTAATTTGCTCACCCTACGCGTTGTTAACCCTGATCAAACAATAACCGAGACTCGGCCTAAAGTAGCCTCGCTTTATAGCTGGAGCTATTTACCGCCATCTCGCACCGCAGGTAAGCAATATATTATTGCCGAAACCCCGAGCGCCCGAGGTGAGCGCGCCGAACTTGACCTTTTGCCTGGCGAAGTTGCCCGTGCTGATTTTCAGGCGGTCGTAGCAAGTGCCCCTGCGAGTGGCCGAGATACCTGGAATATTCGGCTCAATTTACCTAGAGATAAACAGGTTAACCGCATCATCGATGGCAGCAGTATTTTGTTTTATGGCAAGGGAAATGGCCTTGATTTTTTTGCTACTCGCCCTTTAAATCAAGGCGAGTCCAATCTTATTTTGCCGACCTATCCGCAAGCGGGGCAATTTGCGATACGTAGCCAATCCGGTAGCTATGTGTCAGATACCGTAAAACTCACCGCCCTTGCTCTAAGCAATAAAGAGATAGCCCATCACTGGCTTTCCTTGCAGCCTCTAACGCTCGAGCTTGGCCCTGTCTTTGATACTTACGGCGCTATTCCTGATACAGGTTCAGAAGTAAAAATTGATATTTTAGATGAGCAGGGCACTGTTATTAGCCAACTCATCAATCCTTTAGAAGCCGGTAAAGCTATCATTGTTTTCCCGCCTTTGCCCCAGGAGGCCAGCAGCCTCGAATTTCGCATGGCGGGTGAGCTTATTCATTTAAACTTACCCGATCTTTCCGCAGAATTAGATAGTGAGGCACCATGAGCCCTGACTTTCATCCAGAAGACAGCAAAACCGAACGTCGCCTGAAGAGTCTTATCTGGCTGGCTTTTGCAGTCATTGGGCTAGCCGCCACCCTCTTTGGTCTTCTGGGTCTTTCAAACCTCTATGCCTATTTTCAAAAGGCCCGCGTGGTTGATACGGCTATCAATGTTGTAAGTCCACGAAAAACAGAAACGGGCAGACTTATCTGGCTACAAGACCAACCTACACCCAGAGTGCTCGAGCCTTTTATGCGCGACCAGATTACCAATGACTATCGCCGCGCCTTTGAAGAACTGACCTACAGTTTTTTAACAGGCGACCAGAAGGGACTTAAAACCTACTATATCGACGCTGCGCTAGATGATGCTCTTCTGGCAAGCTCGAGCCCTGAAAAACAGACTTTTATTGACTGGGATCATCACCTTAGCCTAGATTTTTACTCGCCCGATGGTAGTGTTTTGGCCTTTGAAGACAGCTATCAATATGCCCAGGGCAGCAGAGATCACCAGGAACGACCGCGCATTGCCCAGAGAATACAAGACGTGGTCTTAAAACAGGATGAGGGTCTCTGGAAAATTGCTCAGTGGCGCGTCAAAAGTGATTATGAAGTTAGCCAACCCGAGTTGCTTTTTCCCCAGCTTGAAGAGACGGTTCGGCAGATGCGCGGTGTCAACTACATTGCTAGGAGTAGTCCCTTTAACGAACTTTGGCCAAATTTGAGCCTGACAGAAATCAATGCTGATTTTGCCACGCTCGAGCGCCTGGGTTTTAATACCGTCCGTATTTTTATCCCTTACCCTGAACCCGAAGGTTTAGACAAACTGACAAATGTTTTAGATATTGCAGAGCTCTACAACTTGAAGGTTATTCCCACGCTACTTGATACCTATACCTGTTATTGTCTTGAAGATTTGCCTAATATTATTGCGCAATTCAGCAAGCTTTATGAGCTTTTAAGCCATCCTGCTGTGGTTTTAATTGACTTAAAAAATGAGGCCGACCGCGATTTTGAAACGGCAGGTATAGAGCAAGTCAGAGGTTTTTTAGCTTATTTGATTAGTACCTTAAAGCGTGAAACGGGCAAACCCATTACGGTAGGTTTAATTGAACCCGACCCTGTGCTTTCAGAACAAATTGATGTCATAAGTTTGCACCATTATTTGAGCCCTGAAGCCCTTACGCCGAGGCTCGAGGCTGCCGAGGTTTACAACAAACCCATTTTGCTTGAGGAGTTTGGTTTTCATAGCTGGAATCTCAAACTGCCTGATCCTCATACTGAACAGGAACAAGCCTGGTATTACCAAACGATGCTTAAGCTGAGTGAAGCCAAGCAAACAGGCTGGCTAGCCTGGACACTTTATGATTTGCAAAAAGGCGATATGCCTGGTAGCCGCGACGTTGAGCGCCACTTAGGTATCTTAAAAAGTGATGGCCAAAGCAAAGAGGTAGTCAAGGTTTTACAGGGTGAGAAAGTGCTGGCACCCAGCTTAAAAGATAAAGTCTGGAAGTTTCGCTACCTTATAGCTCTTATGGGTTTGACCCTCTTGGCAGCTACACTTTTTATTTATATCTTTAAACCCCTTAAGAAACTAAAAAAGCTCCTTTCTCAAGTTACGAGAAAGGAGCCTAAGGGTTAATCCTTAATGGGTTTCAGATTTAGTCCTTTTACTTACTATTTACCAGGAAACTGGAAGATTTGCTTACCATCTGAGCTGTTACAGGTTGTTTGTACAAAACCAGCACCGCCCCAAGAGCTTGTGACCGAGAGACATTTACCGCTGTGCACTGCCTTAAGCTGATAGCTCGAGCCTGCTGAAACAAGTTCAAATTGTTGGTTGCTATTGTTATGACAGGCATAACGCAGGAGTTTGGCACCGTTTGAGGTACTTGCGCCTTCTATATCTAAGCATTGACCTGTTGACTTACTTACGATGCTGTAGATATTGGTTTTGCCCGCTACTGGATTAAAGTCATACTTTTGACCATCCCAGGATGAGCAGGTCCACTGGAAAGGATAGGTACTCCAGGCATCCATACATTTATTGCTGTACTTGACCAGAATTTGACTTGTAAAATTGGTGCTTGGCCCAGGATTGGGGCTCGAGTCAACGACATAGACTTTGGTGTTTGAACCATCTAAACGTACCGTTTTAATAACGTTTCTTGTGTAGTAATCAGTCAAACGCCAGACATGACCTTTATAAGAACTAATGGAGTACGTGCTACCTGGGCTAAGAACTCTGTAATACACGGCCCTGCAGTTCGTGTCAATCCAATCAATTCGAACTCTGGTGTTTGAGTTATTAACAAAACTTACGTTTTGGCGCGTGCTGGAATTGCTCGAGCACTGAACTGTTGTTGTACCCTTAACCACTTTAAAACTGATGCTTAAAACCTGCCCAAGGTCACCCAGAGCGTCATCTTGAGCATAAGGTTGAGCCTCGAGCGTGTAGGTACCTTCTGCAGGTTGCCAAACCCCATAAACGCCATTGTCATCACCTTGAATGGCGTAAGGAAGCAAATTCTCAACTTTGAAGTCTTGACCATTAAGCACAAACTTGACGCTTTCAACCGCGCCACTGGTATTGGCAATCACACTTAGCTTATCCGTACCTAATTGCGAAAAATCAATGGTGGCATTATTGCTTAATGTGCCCACGATAGTATTGGTAGCAGCATTGACAAGGGAAAAGCTGATTACTTTGCCATCAAATACAGGCGGAGGGGGAGTGTCATCTACAATGCTAAAGCTTAGGCTTAAACCTGCACCCACAAGCCCTAAGGCATTATCTTGTGCATAGGGTAAGGCACTCAAGTTAAAGGTACCAGCCGTGGTCGTGATAGCTGTCGTTGAGGCTGTATAGGGCGAAGTATTATCCGTTTGGGTTGTTCCACTTAGGCTAATACTGACACTTTCAACCGCCCCTGAAGTCGTTGCAAGAATGTTCAGACTACTGGGTAAAGCGCTTAAGTTAAAGCTAGCATTATTAGTAAGTGTACCAAGATCTGCACCTGTAGCTCCATCAAGCAAGCTGAAGGCTGTTACCTTACCATCAAAGGTTGGTGTTGGCGTGGTATCAATTGCATTGAGATCAACCGTTGATGGCAGTACAAATTCATACCCTAGCGCTCTAACATCAGCAATAAATTGCTGCAAGCTGGCAATCGACGTTGCGCCAGGCTGGGTGTAGGCTGGGTCAAAGACATAAGGGTGTATAAACATGCCTAACCAGGGGCAATTAAGCGCTCTATTAGCTTTGGCTTTTTCATAAACATTGGCTAAGGTATTGTTTGCCCCAATAAAGTTGGTATTTTCAGGAATAAGCAAGGTGCGGTTGTAAATATCGCGCACAGGGTAAGGCATAAACTGACCTGTTAAAATGTCACCCGAGGCAATAAAACGACGCTCATACTGTCTGAAATAGACATCTTTGAATCTAGGTAAAAAGTCAATTGGTGCCGCGTAATGGGGTGTTACCCAGCCTACAGGTAGTAAGCCTTGAGCTTCTAGTTCAGCTTTACCTGCTTGAATACGTGCCACTGCCTGATCAGCTGTAAAACCCGTAATCGGCAAATTATTGTTAATATTCCAGAATTCCCAGTCTAGACCTGAAATACCTGAGGGGTTAAGTAAACCTTGATACATGTGGTAACTACCATGCTGGAAGATTTCACCTAAGCCTGATGATTGAGCATTTTTAAGCACATTTAAGGTATTAGGATTATTGGCAAAGGTTAAGCTTGTATTACCAGGTTCATCAATAAAGTAAGGGAAAGTTGCCACCCCAAAAGGAACATTAGCTTGCGTTAAAGCGTCAACCACCCGACCAACTTCAGCCGAGTTTACATAAGGGCTTATATCCTCGAGCCTAATCACTGCTTTTGGGCTACAGGTCGTTGCAACGCCAACCATTTGAGGTAAAAGATCAGCAAAAACCAGATAACGATCGGTTTCGGTGACATAAGTCAGAGGTAGGTCAGCTACGTACCAGAAATTACCGCTGCGTATGGCGTAAGGCGTTTGCCCACCATTGGCATTGGTCGCATAGCTAATCACCTGAGCTGCTCCAGAGGTCGTTAGCTGAACCATCTCCATGCCAGCACTGGTATCTTTTTTGAAAGAGTAGCCGTGATAATCAACGGTATTAAAGGTGGTTGCGGCATTTGAATTAACTGCATCTACGGTTTGAATACCGTTATAGCTAAGCCCTAGGCTCGTCAGAGTGTCACCCAATTGCCAGATATTATAGTTTACCCAACTAACCGAAGCGCCTGCGGCAATATCTTGTATCAGCGCTGCTGGAACGGGGTTATCAAAGGTACTCCCAATATAAATCGTGTGTTTTGAATTTTGCGCTTCGCCTGCCTGATACTGAGATACAGGCTTCATAACTGGATTCACATCACGAATGCCGCCCACCAGATTCATAATCATCTGGGCGTAGACTTTAGCAGCGTCTTCGGTGGTTGCAGCCTGTGTGCTCAAACCTTTAGGGCTCAAAAACTGCTGAGGTAAGCGAGATTGCTGGGTACGCAGGGCAGCGGTAGGAATATCGTCATACAAAATGACAACATCAGCCAAAGCCTGAATATCAATATCTTGTTCAGGATCAACTGTGAATGGATTGGTGACTGGGCTAGAAGGCGCAGGTTGAGTCTTAGGTTGTGTCGATTGACAGGAAACCACCCATAAGAGCACGCTCATTAGCACCACGAAAAGTCTTACTCTTGACGTAGAGCGCATTTTCCCTCCAAATTTATGACTTAAGATTAAGTCTCTTGGAGTGTAGGTGAAAAAAAAGAAATTTCAAGTACCGCTGTCACAAGCTGTTTAATATTGAACCTGCAGCACAGAAAAATCTTCCAAGGTTAGCAAGGCCAGGTTTA
The DNA here is from genome assembly GCA_024642575.1 of Trueperaceae bacterium. Lineage (GTDB taxonomy): Bacteria > Deinococcota > Deinococci > Deinococcales > Trueperaceae > JAHEBB01. The sequence continues at coordinate 25,067 of JAHEBB010000016.1, forward strand.
TTTCAAAGCCAAAATTTTTACCCCTCGTTTTAGCCACAAATCGCTTTAGTAGCTTCGCAAAAGTAAAAAGTAAAAAGCGAAATGAGGAGTCTCATTTCGCTTTAAAAGGGTAAATTAAATTATTCGCTGGTGGCTACGCTCGAGCCTTGTCTAAGTGCACGGCGCACAAAATAGATAGCAACAATCGCCAGTAAAACAATAAAAAGGCCATTGTTATTAACCTGATGAATGAGCGCACTTAGCCCTCCCTGGACTGCTTCTGCGCCACTACTTAGACCACTTTGGGTTATCTCAACCCCTTTATCAATATTGGTCTGAACCTTGACACTATTTGCTTCGACAAACTCTCTAGCTTGTTTATACTGTGGAGTCGTATTGAGATCAGTAAAAAAAATATAGGCTAATCTCAGGAGTTCTATGCCTCCAAAACTCATTAAAGCGATGCGTAGGACCTTCATGAAGGGTCTCCCTTTCTCCTAATTTTGCTTAGGTATACCTAAGCTTATGGGCGTTAAGCTATGAGCTTTTTCACTTTCTCATAAAAGGGGTCCTATGCCACTGCAAACTTTGTCAAATTTATTATCAGCTTAGAATTAATTTGCTTATGAAAACCTTTAGTGAAAAAGAAGGAAGAAATCTCTTTGGTCTCAATGTTGCTGGCTATAACGATGTTAGACCCCCCTATCCAGCTTGGATGTTTGATGCACTTATCAATCAAAAGGCTTTGTTTTCGGG
>JAHEBB010000305.1:0-3758 GCA_024642575.1 Trueperaceae bacterium
CATCATTGATTCCATGCTTTTTATAAGGGCTAATGGTAATAAGAATTTTCCTACAAAATTTTTGTTTTTGTCAGCTACTCCGAGTGATGTATTGGTTACTGCTTTAGAAAAATCAGGGTTTAACTACAAAATTGTTGAAGGTAGTTATATGCATGGTGAAAGACCCGAGGGTGATTACCGTGCCATATTGCAAGAAGCAACGCTCGAGTTAGATCTTTGCGAAGCGAATACAGGAGGGATTCTTGGGTGGGTAGAAACAAACCTAGAAAAGATCAAGGCCTTTTATAAGAATTATCCAAAGAGTAAAGGGCTGATTATTTGTAACAGCGTTTTTAGCGCGAAGAAGCTTGTTAGCTTTCTAAGAGAGGCTTTAAAAAATACAGATATCACAATTGGTGAAAATACAGGCTTGACAGGCAAGGCAGATCGTCAGATTTCATTAGATCAGCGGCTTGTGGTTGCAACTTCCACTGTGGATGTGGGCGTTGACTTTAAGATTAATTTCCTGATTTTTGAGTCATTAAATGTGGGGTCTTTTATACAAAGGCTTGGGCGTTTAGGAAGGCATCCAGGTTTTGAAACCTATTTTGCAATCGCCTTATTACCTCAGTTTCTTATTGAGCGATTTGAAAAGCTTTATCAAGATAATCAGGCCATAGATAGATGGTCGTTTTTTCAGAGCTTAAAACAAGAAGTAACTTCAACTGAAGAACTCATTTTTCCCCGAGAACAAGATTTTCAACCCTATATAAACCGTTGGGGTGGTGTAAAGGCTTATCAACGGCTGGGGAAGCTGAACCAATTCGGAGGTAAAGAAAAATATCAGACTCTTATTGAAAGATACCAACCGGTAGCTTTTCAAACATTTCATGTCACAAATTCAACTCAGGCTCGAGCTAGGAATCTTGAGCCAGCAGTAAATACGGAGCTCTTTTCATTTCGTGGTGCTGGTCATTTGGATGTTTGGGTTTATGATCCAAATTCAAACGCAATTAGCACCATAAATATTTTTAGATTGCTATCAGGTACAGACTTTTCTTTAATAACCAAGCAGGAGGCTGAAAAAATTGCAGCTAGTTATGCAGTGCCTTTTTATCCTAGTTATTTAGGGCTTTATGCGAAACTTTTCGACTATAAAAACGAATATGATTTTGTGCAGCTAAAGTATCAAGATGATTTTGCGAATGATGGAAAAGCCTTTAATCACGCATTTGACCGATTTGGTTTTACGTTAGAGGCACTTCACCCAGATATTCGCGCCATAAACAAAGCACTCAAGAATAAGCCACTTTGCACCTGTGTCTGTGATAAGCAGTTAAGTGGAGAAAGCCCTCGCACAGCTCAAAGACTTTTAAAACTACCCCCATTGTTTAATTTGGCTCGAGTCTTAGATCAAACCCAGACAGCCTACACCGTTGCTTTTGGGCATGAGGCTTTACTGCTAGACAGTCTTATATTTCGGCGGAAAATTGACGACTTTGCAATTGTTTGAAAGGAGGAAAAGTGGACGAATTTGAAGAGGAAATTTTAGTTAATCCAGACTACGAAAATTGGCAAGAACCTTCAGAAGTTAAGCCTTATGAACAGGTTCAAAGACCCCCAATAGCTAAACTCATTCTTGACTCTATTCAGGACGCCCCTTTAGCTTTACAGGATTGGGTAAAACATGTGGTTCCAAATCTGCTGAGTGCCCTATCGCTTCATAATGCCAAAGGAATGAGTGAGGTTGAAGCAAGCAGGTTTTTGGCGAAAACCAATTTTAAGACTCAAGCAGCAAAATCAAAAGCTTTTAAAAAGCTAACCGAGATGTCTGATCAAAGTCTGGCCGTTCACACGATAAACGCGACTTTGGGTGCTTGGACAGTTGTCGAATTAGCAAACTTGAATGATTTTGAACAACGCCTTTATTTAGCAGGTATCACCTTGCATGACCTCAATAAAATGTTAGGTATTACCCTGCGTTTGCAAGCTGAACAGGAAAATAGATACGAGGCTGCTTTTAAAGCCTGGGCAAAGCGTCTAGGAGTTTGGCAACTCATTGATGAAAGACACTGGGGAGACATAGCATTTCTAGCGCAGAATGCTGAGGCTGTGAAAGGTGAAAACCGAACACTTGCAAATTACAATGACCTTTTAACGCCTCCCGAAGACCTCGAGCCTATAGCCGATTTTGTGCGTTTGGCTGATCTTTTAGCCAGTGTTGCTAAACATCCAGATGATGCCATAATGATGCGGCGTAGCGATACTATTCCAGAATTGATTCGCCGAGTTTTGCGAAACAATTATACGCTCCGTTATCACAAAACCGCTGATAACAAAGGCTTGATTACTCAGATTATCCACAATGCTGTTTTAGATCAGGCTAAAACTATCGGTTGGATTCCGCTCCTATATTTTCCTGATGGCATAACCTATCTCATACCTCAAGAAACTGAGGAGATCAATTTAAAAGATATTCCAAAACAGGTCAGGGAAACCCTGATTGAATCTGTTGCTAGCAAGTTGGGACAACTCGTGGCTCGAGCCCCTACAGGTATGCGTTATAAACCAGAATTCATCGAATTATTAACTCCCAGAAAAGCATGTGGGCTGGCAATTCAGCGAATTTTGGAAATCATTAGCGATAAAAAAACACCTGTGACTGAAGAACGAAAAGCCAAAACGGTTTTGAGGAAGAGCGCTTCTATCTCGCTTGATTTCACTTATGATGCTTCTTTAAATGCAGATAGGCTAGCTGAAGGATTATTTGGTTTATCTAAAATCATCTTTGACTACTACGAGGGAGATAGAGAGTCTCATGGTGAAGCCCTTATTCGTGCACTCGGTTTACAAGATTTGACTGAAGCTTTTCGGTCAATTGAATTTACAGGTGGCGTTGGCTACCCCTGGTATTACATTGGAGGACATTATCTAAAACGTAACCCAGGTTTAGATTCGAATGACATTGAAAAAGTTATGCATACTGCTATTAAGCAAGTCTTAGCAGACCTTGGAGAACCACAAAAAGAACCCCCCTTTGGCTTTTTAGAAGCTTATATTGGTCAAACACTAAGTATAGGAGCTGGGCGCGATAATTGGCATTTTGCAGGTGAACTCGAGCGTTATATTCTCAATAAAAAACCTCGAACCAGTAAGCGTATTTGCGCAGTTTGTAATAGCGCTTTTGAAGTCCGTGAAGACTTTTCTAGCTATTCAAATAAAAAGCTCGTTGGCCCCAAAATTTCTTCTGGTAGGGGCATTTGCCAAGTCTGTCAGGCAGAAAACCTATTACGCCGTTTTACACTTGGTAAAGACATGCTTGCTGATGAAGGTACTAAGTATATTCATCTTTACCCTACGTACTTTTTTACTCCTATAACAGGCAGGGTTATGCAAATTGCCTATCAGGACTTTAAACAGGCAACCTTTGCAGAAATTGCTAGACCCTATCAACAAGCAGATTATGATCTAGGCGCTATTATTCACTCAGACATTCTCCAAATCTTAGAAGTAGATAATCCAAAACGCAGACTTGACCGCGTTGATTATCCAGAAGGTCAGATGAACGGGTATTACCTTTTGGGCGTTCCTTATCTTGGTCGTGACCCTACCGAAACAGAGAATTGGGTCATGCCAGCATTACTTGCTATGCTTTCACCACTTTTATTTGGAACCAAGGCTGTTGTTAGCAATTCTATGCTACCGCTTTATACAAGTGGCGCTGACTTTCCAGAAACCGTTATTTTGGATGCGCCGCATAGTTTTTGGCAACATGGCAT
>JAHEBB010000305.1:3768-6581 GCA_024642575.1 Trueperaceae bacterium
TTTCGACTGGATGAGCTTGAAAAAGCATTGCATGCAACGTTGGCGCTGTACGGCTTGGTAAGTGAGGCTTATAAAGACAGTAAAAACTATACAATTTGGAATCAACTTGGCGCAGTTGCAAGGAACCTTGACTCAGAACCCTTAGCGGTTTTTGGTTATGCTGACAGAATAAGCTCACAAGCAAGTAAAGGAAAATCTACGGTTACATCAACGGATGGTATGGCCCCTTGGTTAGCCGAGCGCTTAAACAAGTACTACCTAGCAATTACAGACTTTTATGAAACGTATTCCTTAGGAGGTAAGTCACGAATGGGATTAATACAAGAAACCGTGGATAAGTATACTAAGTTTTATAGAGCAAGAGGCTCGAGTTCGGCGTATGCCAGATTACGACCTTTAGATGATGCTATAAAAATAATTCTGGCATCCCCTACAGAAGATAAGCTTGATAAAGAAAGCCTACATCTTGAAATTGTTGGTGGCATTATGGCCTACTTAGGCAGAATTCGCGATAGAGACGCTTCAATTACTGGCATGATTCCCAAAGGAATGTGGAGTGATGATGCCCTTTTGCCCGCTGTCAGTGATTTTGCAACTCATATGCTTGACAAAGTTTTGGGTGAGTTCGCAAATGGCGATAGAGCACTTTTAAGAAAGCAACTCAATAAACTCAAGAATGGCTGTGAAGCCTATTACGTCCTTAATTATGGCAAAAGAAGTATAGAAGAAACCCCTCAAGACTAAAGAAGGAGAATGAAAAATGTTTGATGCTTACAAAAAACACTTCCACAAAGAAATCCCTCTTCGCCCAGGTGCAAAATACGCTCATATTTTGGTATTGCGCAAAACTGAAAGTTATGCAGTATTTAAAACAGACGGAGAATTAAATACTGCCAGGGTAAGTGCTGGCCTTGAAGACAAAACTCAGATTTCAAGACTGACTATTTTCAAACGTAAACAGTCAACCCCCGAACGTTTAACGGGTCGCGAAGTGCTTCGTCGCTATGACTTACTACCACCCGATGATGAATACAATGTCAATTTCACCCCTGATTCTCCAGACTCCGTTATTTACGGCTATGCCATTGGTGATTCTGGATCAGAAAAGTCAAAGGTATATGTAGATACTGCTTTTTCGCTCACAAGTTATGACGTCTCACATGAGACTATGACCTTAAATGCACCTTATGAAGATGGCACTATGACTAGAGGTGGTAACACAACGAATCGTTTTAGCGAGCAAGATCATGTTGTGCCTGAAATCTACTTTCCTAGTGTGGTTACGGTGCGTGATCCAACTCAAAATACGTTGGCATATGTGCTCAATAATATTCGTCGAACAAAGCGTTATGGTGCTCAAACAACGCGAACAGGTCAAGTTTCTAATCAAATTCTGGGTTTGGTTTTTGCTGATGGTGAGATCTTCAGTAATCTCAAGCTGGTACAAGCCATGCACGATCTAATGGCAAAGCATCAAACGATGACCGAAGACTTAGCAATGGTTCAGGTTGCTTATGAACTCATAAAACAGGATGGAGTGATTTATGAATTTGCTATGGGTGATGAACTCGAGTCATTGTTAGATAGTTTAGATTCTACTTTCACTAATGAAGAGAGCCTAAAATCATTTCTTTCTAACCTCTATGGTGAAACCAAAGACTATGCATCTCGTGCCGGAACAAGTAAAAAGTAAAGTCAAACATGTTTGCTTATCATCTAGATATTCATTTGCATGATCTTATGTACTATGCCTCAAGAGAACTTGGGCGAATGTATATAAGTGAACGTTACATTCACAACTATGCTCTTACCTATGCCCTTGGGTTAGTGCATAGTTCCTATCATGACCTGATACAAGTACCAAAGTATCAGGAGGAATTAGAGGTTTTAAATGAAGCAGGCGTTTATGTTACTCCTGCTAAACCTTTAAAAATTACCACGTCTACCCATACCTTTAAATTTGCAGATAATCGCTATCAAGTTAAGATGGAGCAATCCAGTGTAAATATCCCAACCTTTGGACGAATTACAGAAATAAATCCTGAATCTCGCTACGAAGCTTTTGTTTTCTCGGCTAAAGAGCTCGAGCTACCAAAATGGATTAGGCTTGGTAAATGGATGAGTAAGTCAGAAGTTAAAACCAAAGTAGTTGACATTACAGAAGGTAAAAAACCTTTTACAACCCTTCATCCTTTAAATGGCCTTGATCTTCCTATTCAGGCACAGCTTTACGACCTCGTAAATATGCCTCCTGTTTCACTTGTTGAAAATGCGAGATTTGAAGGGGAATGCTATTCCCTTAAAATAGGAGAGAAAGAAACCAAAGTATTTCCAAAAGGCATGAGGTATACATTTTAATGCCACACGCCTTCCTCCTCCACCTAACCCCCTCCAAAGCCCTCCGCAAACACCCCTACCTAAGCCAGTATTCCCACGGTCTTTTCTACCACTTGCTTGAAACTATAGACCCAGCCTTAAGCGCTGAGGTTCATTCCCAAAAACGTAATCCTTTTACGCTTTGGGCTAACGAACAAAAAGATAGCTCGGTCATGCTAAGAATTAGCCTGCTAGATGACAGCCTTTTCCAACCCCTCATTCGTGTGGTTTTAGCAGAGTCGTTTACAGGGCTCGAGCTTGGTCAAGACAAATACCGAGTTGCCAGAGTTTTGGCCACGCCAGAAGGCCACCTGGATGCCAACTTTGAGAGCTGGCAAGACATCTTAAGTGCCGAGCCTACAACATCCTTGCAGTTTCGCTTTTTAAGCCCCACCGTGTTTTCTACCTCGAAACTGGGTGGGGCAAAGCAGCACTAT
>JAHEBB010000306.1 GCA_024642575.1 Trueperaceae bacterium
TAATCAGAATTGATCCGGGTTCGGCACGTTCAATCGCTGCGTCAACAACGGTGTCCGTTCGGTAATCAAAGGCAGCCAAACGATACTGAAGATTTCCACCCAAGCTAAGGCAAGAGCTCTTTCAAACTATCGTAATTATAGGAATCAGCAAAAAAGCCTCGAGCTGAATCTGAACCCAAACGGTAGCGAACCTCTTTAGGGTTATGAAAGGCATCAACAGAGGTGTGAATAACGGTTTTGCCCTGATTTCTTAAGACTTCAGTAAGCTCATTGGCAAAGAAGGATTTACCTGCACCATCAACCCCATCAATAGCAACCTTGGTAATGTGTTCATTGGAGCACACTGTAAGTATTTGCTTGCTAACCTCAAATAAGACATTTTCTCGTTGGGTCATCAATGACACCTTTGATTAAAGGCTTAGAAACTCGAGCGCTTCCTCAAGACTATCAAAGACATAAGGGGTGAGGTCTTTAAAGGCGTCAGGGTTGTGTTCGGGTACAGCAATGCAGGTGGTTCCAGCAGCAACAGCAGCTTTGACACCTGTTAGACTATCTTCAAAAACGAGCGAATAACTGGGTTTGACCTCGAGCCTTTCAGCAGCCAAGAGGTACAGATCTGGAGCTGGTTTGGCTTGTTTGACATGCTCAGCCGAAAAGCGCAGCGGAAAATACTTTGCCCAGGTTTTTGACGCCAGTGTGGTTTCAATAATGTCAATACTCGAGTTTGAGACAATAGCGGTCGGAAGCTCGAGCCCTGCCACTTTTTCTATAAGGCTAACTGCCCCAGGTTTATCTTCTACCGTAGGCAAAAGTTTTTTAACACTGTTTTCTAGCTCAACAATCAGCCCTGCTACAGTAGTTTTAAGGCCATATGTTTGCACCATCATTTCAGCCGTTTTTTCTACTTTAGTACCAGGAAATAAGGCTTGAATATGAGGCTCGAGCGTCGCTCCAAAATGGGCAACGGTGTCTGTTTCAGCAATACGCCAGAGGCTCTCAGAGTCAACCAGCGTACCATCCATATCAAATAAAACAGCTTCAAAATCAGTGAGTCGCATTGGCGTAGCTTACGCAATCTCCCTGGTTTTTAAAAGGACGTCCGTCCTTGGTTCTTAAACTTTGCCAACCATTTTTCTTACAGGCATCTTTAGAAAAACTTTGAATGCTTAAAGGCTGTGGGCTAAGACTTGCTTGAAAGGTAGTGGTGCAAGCGCAAAGGGGCAAAAGGAAAAGGGCTAAAACGAGCTGTTTCATAGTCAGCCTCCACGATTAGTCTAGCCACGGTAAGGTAGTTTCCAAATGGACTTTTTCACTGACTCAAGCAGGAATGCTTTTACCAGAACTAGGGTCTATCTAAATAAGGAGCCACCAAGTCTCGAGTGTCTTTGCTGCTAACAACAGGGATAATTTCGAAACTCGCGCCAAAACCTCGCCAGTGCAAGGTCCATTCTTGAAATAGCTTTACATCATCACATTCCATAAGCTGAAAACAGCGGCTAAAATTGGGTTCAATCCAGCTATCAAGATACTTAAGACCTTCGGGTAAGCCTCGTCCTGAATCTCTGAGATGTTTATAAATAGGAATCATATCGTTATCTTTAAATCGCTCGATAATCATAAAAAGCATATAGACTTCCTAACTTTTTTCAAATTTTACTGAAACGCTCGAGCCGCTTAGACTTTAAATCGCTCTATAAGTCTCTCATACTCGGCTACTCTTGCTTCAGCAATACTCAGACTCGCTTTCCAAAACGCTTTATCTTCTATATCTATGCCAAATTGTTCCCCGAGCGTCTTGGCGTCAGCCATGCCCGTTGAAGCAAGTAGCTCGTTGTAGCGTGCTTGAAAACCCTCGGGGGCCTTTTCGTATTCAGCATAAAGCCCCAAGCCAAAAAGATAGCCAAAGGTATAAGGAAAATTGTAAAAGCTGCGACTGGTACTGTAGTAGTGACCTTTAAATGCCCACATCAGCGGGTGGCGCTCATCTGGATTCAAGCCCTCACCATAGGTTTGTGCCTGAGCCTCTAACATAATATCTTTAAACTCAGTAATGGATAACTCGCGTTCCTGGCGTTTTTCGCAAACCGTTTTTTCAAAGATAAAACGGGAATAGATGTCTAAAACAAGTTGCGTTGCGCCCAGTAAATCTTGCTCTAAGATGCTTAGTTTTTCTTCATCGCTAGCACTTTCCAGCAGTTTATTTACCACGATGGTTTCACAGAAAATGCTGGCTGTTTCGGCAAGTGTCATGGGGGTTGTGCGATTAAGGCTCGAGCGCTCAAACTGATACATTTGCTCATTGTGGTAGCCATGTCCTAATTCATGCGCGAGGGTAAAAATATCATCAAGCGTGTGGCCATAATTGAGCATAATGCGTGACTCTTTGCGCCCAGGAACTGCCATGCAAAAGGCACCATTTCTTTTGCCTTTACGTGGTGGTACATCAAGCCAATCTTCTTTAAAGGCTTTCGCCGCGTACTCGGCAAGTTCCTTTGAGTAGGTTTTAAAACTATCTATGACAAATTGCTGCGCTTCAGGGTAGCTGTAGCTTTTTGCCTTACCCACACTTACGGGCGCGTTCAGGTCATACCAGGCCATAGTATCTTTGTCTAAATATTTGGCTTTGGCTTTTAAATAGCGCCTAAAATGGGCAAAGCTCTCACGGCAGGCAGCATGCATGGCGTCTAGGGCTTTTTCACTGATGGCACTCTGAAAGACCGCTTCAGCCAAAACGCTATCCCAACCGCGCTTCTGGCTAAGAACATTCATCTGACCTTTTATGCTATTCATAGCCGCTGCAAAGGCAACTTCATGCTGACTTAAAAGCTCGAGCTCTTTTTCAAAGGCAGCTTTTCGCAACTCAGGGTCAGCGTCGCTTTGCAAATTTTTTAGTTCAGTAACGGCAAATTCACTTTGGCTTTGCCCAGCTAGCTCTGCAACAATCGTGCTGCGACTAATCAAGTCACTATGCAATCTTGCCCAGGCACCGCCGCCCGTCGTATCAAGCTGGCTGGCAAGGGCTTCTTCGCTGTCTGTCATCAGATGATAGGCAAGCGCTTGAGCGCGTTTGAGCGTGTAGCGGTGGTTTTGAGCTAGGCTTGAGGCTTCAAAGTAAGGCTCGAGCTCGAGCCTGCCCAAATAAGCCGTAAGACGTTTGCTTAAGGTAAAATACTGGGTTTGCAAATCTAAAAAGGCTGAAGTTTCAGCTTTGGCTTCATCATTAAAAGCATCGGTACTGCTAAAGCCTGTCAGGTAAGCTCTTAAGTCAGCACTTAATTCACTAAGCTGATTAAGCTGTTTAAGCAAATCATCAACAAGGCTATAAAGAGCTGGGGAGGGCTCGAGCTTTGCCCCTGAGCCAATCCCCTGAGTATTCATAAGGGTTTCAAGGTTTTTAAGGGCTATCTTTAGTTCGGTTTTGGCATTTTGGTAATCTTCTGAAGCTAAGCCTTTAAAAATACTGCTTAGTTGCCAGTAAGGTAAGTCTTTAACGCTTGACATCTGGCTAGTCTATCAGTGAGCGCTTTCTCAAATATTATTGTACGGTTCGGTTTTTTAAAAATCTTCTGACCAGAGTATTTCCATACCGTCTTTAGCAGCCTTGGCATCTTCATGATAGGGCTGCATAAACTCAAGAAATGCCAAAATCGTCGTTTTTTGTGCTGGGCTTAAGCGCTCGTATTTGGAAACCTGAAAATCAAACAGGGTTTGATCAGGTCGCAAGGCCAAAAATGTACTATCAATGCTGCCTTTGCCCAAGTCTTTATAAAGTACCGAAAAACGCATAAACGCTGGGATTAGAAATTGAAACGCCTCACTACTAGCAGGAAAAAGACCCGCATATTCATAGTCAATTAAGGCATCTGGGATGTCTTGCCAGCGCTCAAAAGGATAATACGCTGCTATGTCCATATCATCAAAACAATCAGGGTGAAGAAAGTGTTTAGGTTTTGCAACCTGAAAACTTTCTTCGATGAGGACTAAAAGGTCGGCTTGCGTCATGGTTGTAGTCATGGTTGTAAAGGCAAACTTTAAGGCTCGAGCGCCCGAATAATAAGCCCACTGGTCGTCACGTTTATTTGATAGCTTTTGTTCGCTGATACATCTATAAAAGCCCCCGAACCATACTGAGCATCAACCAGAGGTTGCAAAAAGCTGTATTTCTGACTTAAGTCAAAAAGATCAAGCTTACGCGGCGCTTCTAGGCTAAATACGGTGCGCTTCCCTTTTTGCTCATCATCTATATTTCTATAGCGACCGGCTACGCGGTCAAATTCATAGAGGGTTTTAAAGCCAATAAGATTGGCATAGGGGTGCCATTTTAAAATTTTTGCGTCTAAGTAAAGCTGATCTCCTGCGAGTCTTAAGCCCTGGCTCGAGCCGTCACTGAAATGAAAGTTTGCTAAAAACCAGCCAGGTTCTAAACTTTGTATTTCAACTGTCGCTGCAATCTGCTCTAAAGTCAGTGCCTTATAGCCCCAACTCGCCAAACTAAGTAAGCCAGCAATAACTGACAGAAGTAAAAATATCGTACCGATAAAGCTGCGGCTAATTCCCCCCATAATGCGCTTGCGCTGAAAGGCTCGACCCGCAAAACCAAACAAAACGACCGCCACCAGAAAAAAGAAGGCAATTATTATCCAGAGGGGGTCAAGATACATTAAACCCTTCAGACATCAGAGATTTTCCATACCCTTAGGAGGCCAGCTTCCCCCCAATTTGAGCCACGCCTCAACCATATCAAGAGGAACTTGGGCAGTAAAGGTAATCGCGTGACTATCTTTAGGGTGAGGCAAAGTGAGGCGGTACGCATGAAGCGCCTGACGACCTATTAAAGATGAGCTTTTGCCGTAGACTTCATCGCCTAAGATGCTGGCCCCCAAATGCGCCAGGTGTACCCTGATCTGATGCGTGCGCCCTGTATGAGGCTTGGCTTTAACCAGTACATGACCTGGTATGCGCTGCAAAACCCTAAAGTAAGTATTGGCAGTCCTTGCATTACTGCCCCCAACTGCCATTTTTTGCCGATTGGTCGGGTGTCTACCTATGGGCGCATCGATTTGCACATCATCGTCAATAAACCCTACGGCAATGGCAATATATTCTTTTTCAGTAAGTCGCTTTTTAAACGCAGCCGCCAGCCTGCGGTGCGCTTCATCATTTTTGGCAACCACCATCACACCCGAGGTATCTTTGTCAAGGCGGTGCACAATTCCAGGTCTATAATCTTCAGAAGCCGGGTCAAAGTGATTATCTTTAGATAAATCCATACGCCCCAAAAGGGCATTGACTACCGTACCCGTACGTACCGTTGCCGTTGGGTGTGAAATCAGGTTTGGTGGTTTATTGATCGCGGCTAATTCTTTATCTTCATAAATAATATCTAGGGGGATGTCTTCAGACTCCACTAGCATAGGTTTAGGTGGCGGTATCACTACCGTCACAATTTCTGTCCCTTTAAGTTTGGTTGAAGCTTTCCCAACGGGTTGCCCGTTAATCTGAACATGCCCCTGATCTACTAAGTCTTTGGCATAACTTCGTGACAAAGATAAAGATAGGGCAATTGCAACGTCCAGACGTTCGCCAGCAGGAGCATCAAAACTACGAAAATCTAGCGCTTCAGTCACTAGGTCTATTCTATCGCTAATTAGAATAAGAAATTGCATTGGGGTTTTCTTTAGGCTAATTAAAGGCTGGCAAACCATGAAGGCTCGAGCTTTAGATAGCTGTGGCTAAACTCAAACTGGCTAACTGCTGCTCAAAAAAAGCATGGGTTAGAATATTTAAAAAGAAACGCTTGACCAGATTTTATACTAGAGAGTCTCAAAAAGACTCGTTTTGGTGGTTTTAAGTTAATTAAAGACACAAAATCGGCAAGCTTCAAAAGGAGGCGTTATGAAAATTGCATTTATTGGTCTAGGTACGATGGGCGCGCCCATGGCAAAAAATTTACTCAAAGCAGGTTTTTCTGTTACGGTGCATAACCGTACGCGCGAAAAAGAAGAAGAGCTTGCTGCCGCAGGCGCTAGCCGCGCTACCAGCCCCAAAGAAGCAGCCCAAGGCGCTGATGTGGTTATCACCAATGTCAGCGATACCCCTGATGTTGAAGCTATTATTTTAGGTGACGAGGGTGCTATACACGGCATGAAGTCAGGGAGCGTACTGATTGACGTAAGTACCATAAGCCCGATTGCCACCAAAGCCATTGCCCAAAAACTAGCTAAAAAAGGCATTGAAATGCTTGACGCTCCGGTATCTGGCGGTAGCGAAGGCGCACAAAAAGGCACACTCAGTATTATGGTCGGCGGCAAGGCAGAGGTTTTAGCCAAAATGCAAAGTGTTTTAGAAGCAATGGGCAAATCCATTACCCATGTTGGTGAAATTGGCAGCGGGCAGGTCACCAAAGCCATTAATCAAACCATTCTTGCTGGTATTTATAGCAGTGTTGCTGAAGGCATGGTCTTGGGTATGGCGGCTGGTGTAGACATTTACGCCGCCCTTCAAGCTGTAAGCGGCGGCGCAGCAGGTTGCTGGGTTTTAAACAACCGTGCCAAAAATATGATTGAAGATGACTACCC
>JAHEBB010000017.1 GCA_024642575.1 Trueperaceae bacterium
ATTTTTGCGCTGCCTTCATCAACAGAAAGCTCGAGCGCTACCTCACCTTGGGAACTAAATTTTAGGGCATTTTCTAAAAGGTTTCTCAGTAATATGCTTAAAGCTGTGGCGTCACCTAAAACCCAAACAGGAGAACCAGGAAGCTTAAGTATAAGGCTGAGCCCCTTTTCCTCTAACCGCGACTTTATGAGATATGCGCTTTCTTTGACAAGGGGAAGTAAATCAAGTTTGGTTTTGTTAAGGCCTTGCCCAGCTTCGGTACGAGCTAAAAGGAGAAGCTTCTCAACCAGGACAAGGAGGTCTTTGCTCGAGCCCAAGGCCTTTTCTAAAGACCGTCTTACGTTTGATTCTGTACTTTGCTCGAGCGCTTTTTCCAGACGACCCGATAAAACACTTAAAGGTGTTCTGAGCTCATGGGCTGCGTCATCGGTAAAACGGCGCTCACTTTCTATCACCCTAGAAAGCGCATTGAGTAGTGTATTGGTCGCTCTTGAGAGTCGCCACAGCTCATCTTGTTGTTTGGGCTCTGGAAGCGTTTCGCGCCACTCGCTGCGCTGCGCAAGGTCATAAGCTGCCTGGGTAAGTCGGTGGACTGGAGCGAGCGCAGCACCTGCAAGAATGTAACCCATGAGGAACGCCATTACCATAATCATAGGAATGATCCAGAGAAAAACTTTATCAAAGCGTTTTAAGGTTTCCTTCAAATCGGCGGTAGCTTGCATAACGACGATATTTTCATTTCGTAGAATGCGCCAATTTTGCCAATCGGAGTAGCCTGATGCTGGCAGACTAAAAGCTTCTGGGGCTTGACCAAGCGAATGAATAAGCTCTCCACTCAGGTCGTAAATGAGCGCAATATCATCTTTGGAAAAGTCTTTTAACTGCTCATTTTCTAGGCTGATGTCTTCTACAAGCCCACTTTCTACAAAGGCAGTTACAAGTTCGGCAGATTCTTTTAGGTTTTCATCAATGCCTTGTACCAGACTTTGCTTGAGTAAAAGGTGCAAGCCAAAACCCGCTAACGCTAAAATGCAGGCTACCAATAGCGTATAAAAGAAACTAAGGCGAAGTCTTAAGGTCATTTAACCTTTAAAGCGGTAGCCGAGGTTACGTACGGTTTCAATGGCATCATCGGCAAGTTTGGCTCTTAAAAACCGAATATAGGCGTCTACGGTTCTCGGGCTAATATCGCTATCACCAGGCCAGACATGGTCAAGCAGCATTTCGCGACTGTAATAACCTTTAGCGTGTAAGGCTAGATATTCTAGCAGTGCATATTCACGACCTGAAAGCTCGAGCGCCTCCGTTTGCCACCAGGCTCTGCGACTCGCCATGTCTAAACGCAAGCGACCAAGCTCAACCATATTCGAGCTTTCTTGCATGGATCGTCGTAACAAAGCCCTTACCCTAGCCCGTAATTCACCAAGAACAAAGGGTTTAACCAGATAATCGTCTGCCCCTAGCTCGAGCCCTTTAATGCGGTCTTCAACTTTATCTTTGGCGGTTAATAGCAGAATGGGAATGGGGTTTTTGTTGCTACGTAAATCTTGAACAATGCTAAAGCCATCTCGCCCCGGTAACATAATGTCTAAAACCAGCAGGTCAAAAGGGAAACTTTCAAGCAGTGACAAAGCTTCCTCGCCATTAGTCGCCCAATCAACGCTATAACCTTCATCCTCAAGATCTTCTTGAAGTAAATCACCCAAATTGGGGTCATCTTCGACGACCAGAAGGCGCATTATAAATGCGCCATCGCGAGACAAAAAGTATTGACCAGCATCCTTTTAACTATAACGCGTTCAGACCTTAACTGACACGTACAGTGTCGGTGAGCCAGACGGTATTATCTGGGTTTAGCTCGAGCTTAAACTGGGTTAAGGGTTTGTTCGTCCGGTGAACGGGGCCAACAGGTATGCCTGTTTTGGTATCAAAGTCTTGTTTGTGGTCAGGACAGTGCATCACGCCGCTACTATTAGGTTCACGAATGGTTGTGCCGCGGTGGCTACACCGTCTTGAGTAGGCTACCAGCCAAATATCATTAAGGGCTAAGCTATCAGGCTCTTCCGTATCACTTGCGTATACAATAAGAGGGAGTTTTCCAGCTTTAAACAATTTATATTCACCGCTTTTTAAGACTTCATCGGCCCCTAGTACCTGAAAGGGGGTGATAGTTGTTGTCGTTTGTGCTTCAGCCTCAATGAATCCTGAGAAAGCAGTAGCACAGGCTACGCAACCTAAAAACTGCATAAATTCGCGTCGATCCAATTGTTTTTCAAAGACGTGTGCAAGAACGGGTTTGTCTGACATAAAGACTCCTTTTGAATCTTAAGAAAAGAAAACCCCACCTGAGTGGGGTACTACGTTAGTTGAGATAAGTCAGTTTGAAGATTTGCGACTTAGGGCCCAAGCAGAGGCACCTAAAGTAACGGCTTCAGCAAGCATGGAGTAAACACCTAGAGGCTCAGTCCAATTACCGATATCATCCATTGCCATAGGTAGACCAACTGTGCGGTTGATAGCATAAACCACGATAGCACCTAAGGATAAAACGCCTGCCAGTAGCCAACCTTGACGTTCTCTTTTAAAAAGGAGCAAACCTGCGGCGATTACTGAACCTAACATAAGAAGAATGTAGCCATACCCAAGATAAGGGGTTTCGGCGATTTTGCCAGGTAAGTCTAAAAAGTGCACATAAATGATTGCCAGTAAGCCGATGATGCCGATTGCTTTGGTTAAAAGTTTGCTGGATTGACGAGAAGAGTCATTGTTGCTCGCAGATTTATTGTTTGAGATTGAGGTGCTTGAAGATTGACTTACATTGGGTGTGGTTGCAGATTCCATTTGTATAACTCCTAAAATGATTGTTTAAGTAAAGCCTTTTCAAAGGCTGAGAGAAGTTTAAACAGTGAATGTTAAAAGGAAGTTAGGTGAAATAGGCTTGCCGAATTTGTCTATTTGGAGCTAACAATCCTCTAAAAGCCTTGAAAACAGCAGGCTTAATTGAAGCTGTTGATGCAACCCTGTATAGATAACGTTTATGCCGATTTTTCGCCTGATAGGTTAAATACAAAGGGTGTTGTTAAAGGCGAATGACATTTTGTTAAGGCGTTTTTCTTTGGATTTCAAACAAAGGTTGGAATAAATATACAAGCAAAATGTTTAAAAAACTTTAGGAAACAATCTTACTTAAGGTTAGATGGAATCTTGTTGGTGAGTTTAATAGTTGTTGACATAGATGATAAATGTTGCAAATCAAATCCCAATATTAAGCATGATTTACATAGTCGGACGTTTTAGTTCCTTGAAGCTTCTGTTTCGGATAGACCCTCGCCCTCCCACAGTTGTTGCATTTCAGAACTCGTTTTTAACAAGTCTTCAAGTTTGCCTTGTGCAACTATTTTGCCCTCTTTTAGCACAATAATATTGTCAGCTTTTTCAAGTGCTAGTTTTCTATGCGAAACAGCCAAACAAGTGCTCACTGGTTGGCTAAAAACCCGTTGCCAGAGCACTTTTTCGGTGTTTATATCAAGGGCACTCGAGAGATCATCAAAAATGAGCAAATCTGGTTCGTGCACAAACATTCGGGCCGCTGCGCTACGCTGACGCTGACCCCCCGACAACTTGGCACCCCTTGGACCGACCGTAGTCTCGAGCCCTTGCTCAAGCGTAGCTAGGTCCTCATCTAAGACTGCCCTATGGATAGCATTGGCTAAGGCTTCTGGGCTTTTTTCTTGACCCATAAGAATATTGTTTCGTAGGGATTCGCTAAAAAGTCTAGGAACCTGAGGCGTGTAAGCGGTTTTTGGTGGGGTAAAAAAGCTTGCAGGGTCTTCTACAAGTTGGTCATTCCAGTAAATTTCCCCAGACGTTTTGGGTAGTAAGCCAAAGAGGGTACGGACTAGGGTGGTTTTGCCTGCGCCAACTCTGCCCGTAATGACGGTGAGCGTGCCAGCTTTAAGCTCGAGCGAAATATCCTGAATGCCTGCCTTAGTACCCTCAAACTGGTAGGTTAATCCTTTTACTTTTAGGCCTTGAAATGGAACGGCAGATCGCTCGGGCATTTTAGGTAAAGGTGGGAACTTGCCAAACAAATAAACCTTATGATGCTTGACTAAAGTGTCTGTAGGAGAATCAGGGACAAGCTCGAGCAGCCGATTAAGCGAAACCTTTGTTTGGCGATATTTGCCTAAATAATTACCAAACATGGTAGTCACCACCGTTAGCCAGCCTAAGTAAGAAACAAAAAGGGTAAAGTCACCGACCGTGAAGGTCTTCATGGTTCCTGTACCAACCTGCAAGGCTCGAGCCGATACAAGGAGTAAAACTCCAGTGCCAATATTGGCGGCATTTCCTGAAAAACTGTCTAAAAAGCGATTAATAAGAATATTTCTTAAGCTCGCCTGACGCCGCTTTTCATTGACGCCCTTAAAATGGTCAATGATGTCGGTTTCACTTCCTGCCGCTTTTACAGCCTGAATTGCTCCAAACATTTCTCCTAGACTGTTTGTAACGGCACCTATTGCTTCCTGATTTGCTTTTTGACTACTTATGATGAGGCGTTTAGCCAAATTAAAAATGATAAAGGTAGCTAAGAGCGGCAGAATCACTGCCAGAGTTACCAGAGCATTAATTTTTACCAAAATACTTAGGCCAACAATCAAAACAATCGCTTGACCTAAAGGGTCAATTGTCCAGCTTAGAAAAGCGGGAATGGCTTCAACATCATCACGAAAGCGGCTAATAGCTTCTGAACTTGAAGTGGGTAAGGCTTTTGCGGCAGGGTGATGCAAAATTCGTTTGAGCAAATTGTGACGCAAAAGTGCGTTGATGTATTCATGAAGGGTATTTTCGGCCAGATTAGCAAAGAGCAGCACGACTTGTCTGGCAAAGGCAATGCCGACAATGGCAAGGAACAAGGTGTTTAAATTGCTAGCTGGCGCTTCAAGGCTGAGGCGGTTAAAGATTTCCCGAACAACCAAGCCAGGAAGAAGGGGAAATAGGTAGAAAATAACGCTAGCAACGAGGCCACTGCTAAGGTAAAGAGCGGGTCGGTAAGCGGCTAGGCGTAAAAAATAGCGCCAAGTGGGTTGACGAATTGTGTCTTGCGTCATACCAGTGCCTCGTCTAGCCCCGATTTAAGAAGGCTAGAAAAATGAGAGTCCGAATGTTTAAGTGTTTCGCGCTTGCCTTTTTCAAGACATTGACCGTTTTCCAAAATCAAAATTTCATCAACCCGCTCTACCGTTTTTAAATGGTGAGCAATAATAATGGCGGTTCGGCCTTGTAAAAGTGTGTTTATAGCTGTGTCCAGTTGTTGCTCAGTCGCAGGGTCCAGTCTTGAAGAAGCTTCATCTAGAATAATGAGACCAGGGTCTTTTAGAAATACTCTCACAAAGGATAAAAGTTGCGCTTGCCCAGCAGATAGGCTCGAGTTTGGCTCGAGCCAGGTATCAAGACCGTTCTCAAGGTTGCTGTACCAATCCCAAAGGCCAACCTTGCGAATGGCTTCAAGTAGGCGCTCATCGGCAATGGATTTCTTAAATAAGGTCAGATTATTTCTTAGGCTAGCGTGAAAAAGCTGAACCTCTTGTGTAACTAAGGCGACTTGACTATTGACGGAATCCAAACGGTAGCTCTTTAGGTTACTGCCATTAAGGTAAAGACTACCCTCAGTTGGATCATAAAACCGAAAAAGCAACCGAGTTAAGGTGGTTTTACCGCTACCTGTACGACCCAAAAGCCCAAGTTTTTTACCAGGCTCGAGCGTGAAACTCAAATCTTTAAGAACGGGTGCTTGATCTTTGGCATCGGGGTAGTGAAAAGAAACCTGGTCAAACGCAACGCCAAGTGCTTTTGCGGGGAGGTGTAATTCACCTTGGTCGATCACTTTAGTCTGAGTATCTATGATTTCTCGAACTCTTAAAACAGAAGCACCAGCTTCTTGTAAATCTTGGATTTGTCTCCCAATAATTTCGATAGGCCGAGTCAAAAGTTCGGTATAGCGAAATATCATAAAAACAATGCCCAAGCTTGCTAAGCCCTTCAAATAGAGGTAACTCCCTAAGCCAAGCGCCAGAGCACTGCCCACGGCAAAAAGAATCATAGAAGAGCTAAAAAGGGCCATCCCGACCAGAAGGGCTTTCATGTATTTGCGAAATTTTAAGCGTGAGTGTTCAAAAAATCGTAAAAGTACATAAGGGATACCGCCATTAGGCCGAATGTCCTCACTGCCTGAGAGCCGCTCCTCTAAAAACCCAAACAATTTTGCTCTGGCTTCACTGGCTTCTCGGAAAAAGGGAACACCGATATTGCGCATGCTATGGATGACAACTAGGGTTATCAAGACAAACAAGGTGAGTGCGCCACCGACTCGCCAATCTATCGTATAAAGGGCGATCAAGACGCCAATGAGCAGTAGTCCACTGCCTAAAAGGTCAACGATAAAGCGTGAAAAGAAATTGCTAAGTTTGCCTACATCGCCGTCTACTCGCTCAATAAGTTCGCCAGGGCTACGGCTATTATGAAAACTTAAATCAAGGCTTAAACAATGATGCGCCAGGTCTGCTCGAAGATCATTGGTAGCTTTGAGCCCTAAATTGGAAGCAATGTAGGTTTCGGCAATGGAGGCAAATTGAATAACGGTAGCAAGCAGTAAAAATAGCGCTGCCAGTGTGATCAAATGTCGTAAACTTTCGCCGTTGAGTGCAGCGTCTATAAAACGCGCAATAATGAAGGGGTTAAGCAGCTCGAGCCCAGTACCGAAAAGTAAAAAGAAAAGTAAGAGAGACGTAGTGCGCCACCGGGGTAAAACATAAGACCGTAACAGGTCTTGGTATTGATTCATAAAAACTCCCCTCCTACTGACGTAGTCGCCCTAGGGTTTGCCTGCCCATTTATTCCTGGTTCTCAAGACATAGTAAATTTCAAGCCCTGAGGTAATACAAAAGCAAGAACAAATTGACTTATCTAGTATTTCAAAAATAAATTCATTTGTATACTGAAAAAATACTGTGTAAAATTCCATTATTCGTTAAAAAGTTGTTTGTGGAATTGCTAGCTTAGCTCGAGCTTTTCCCTAAGAAAAAGGGAAATTGGCTACCTATGAGCCAATTTCCCAGCATTGACTTGAATTAAGCTACGATATTAGGCACATTTGCCTTTTTGAGCTCTTTATTCAAACTAGCTACATCCTCTTTAACCAGTTTGTTAAAAGTTTTTATTTTCTCATCAATTCGTCCAGCAAAATCTTTGTATGCCTCATGCGCTTGGTCAGTAGGTTTGTAGTCACCCGTGCTTACAATGGGGATTAGACCCGTAAGTTTGCCAAGGAGCTTGACACCATTATTCATTTGATCGGGCCAACCCGGGCGTAAATCTGGGATGACCAGTGTTTTTTCAAGATCCAGAACCTTTTCACTTAGTTCTTTTGCAGAAGAAGCTGTCTCATCGGCAGTCCGTTTCGCCCAGCCATCTAGTTGGGCACGTAAATCACGCATTTGATTGACTGTTTTTATGACTTCTTCAGATTTATCGGTAATTTGCTTCCAGAGTTTAAATTGCTCTTCAAGGTCTTTTTGCTTAACTTTTCCAGCCATTGGGTCAGCGACAATGCTGAATTCTTGACTGTAGCTCTTTTTACCGATTGTTAGCACCGCAGTAAAGGTTCCTGGTGCAACCATTGGCCCTTTAAGTGCTGCCTTTGCCGCAACATCGCTGCCTTCAATTCCAGGAAGTTTTGGGTAGTACATATCCCAAACAAAGCGGTTATAGCCTTGATTAGCGGTGAGACCAATTTCTGCATGTGGGTTGTCTGCAAGTTTAGCTTTTTCTTCGTCACTTAGGCTCGAGAATTCTCTGATGGTTTTGCCTTTTGCATCCTGGATGCTTAAGGTGATTTTGTCAGAAGGTTCTTTTTTGAGGTAGTAGTTGAGTAAAACCCCTCGTTGTGGGTTACTTCCTGTATCTAAAAACTTGGCTTCTGAAATACCTTCAGGGGTTTTGCTAGTCGTATAGGCAGCCACGATACCCAGCGAACCCATATAGTTTTTACCAGGCGCGCCACCAAATTCATCTTCAAATACTTGTGGCAAAATGCGATCGGTATCTCTGGGTTTAAATAGGTGCGCGTCTTCTTTTAAGAGTTTATCGTTTAGCGTTCGGAGTGGGCTTATATCATCAAGTACCCAAAACGAACGGCCGTGGGTGCCAACTACGAGGTCATCATTCTTGATTTTTAAATCATAAATGGGGCTTATGGGCAAGTTGAGCTGGAACGTTTCCCAGAGTTTACCACCATCAAAAGAGATGTAGAGACCCGTTTCTGTGCCTGCATATAGGAGACCTTCGCGCTTGGGGTCTTCGCGAATGGCTCTGGTAAAGTGATCTCTTTCTATTCCTTTATCTATCCGCGTCCAAGTTTTACCGTAATCGGTGGTTTTAAAGAGATAGGGCTCATAATCATCAAGCTTGTAGCGAGTAGCTGCCATGTAGCAGGTTGCAGGAGCGTGGGCAGAAGGCTCGAGCATACTGACCATCGTCCAGTCAGGGAAACCTTTAGGTGTAATATTGGTCCAGCTTTTGCCCCCATCTTTACTGATGTGCACTAAGCCATCATCGCTACCTGCCCACAAAACGCCTTGCTCTAAGGGGCTTTCTGCCAAAGCAAAAATCGTGGCGTAAATTTCAGCGCCAACCGCATCTTTGTTAATGGGTCCACCTGTTGGTAACAGTTTTTCAGGGTCGGCCCTGGTTAAATCTGGGCTAACTATCTGCCAGCTTTGTCCTTCATTTGTGGTTTTAAAAACATGGTTGCCGCTTATATAAATGGTTTTTGAGTCGTGTGGTGAGAAAAACAAGGGGTAGGTCCAGAAAAAGCGATATTTGTGTTCTCCAGCGCCAGCACCACTCATGGCTTCAGGCCAGGTGGTGACCAATCTAATTTGTTTGGTTCTGTGGTCGTAGCGCTGCAAAGCATTGCCACCCCCAGGGCTGCTACCAATTGCCCCAACATAAACTATATTGGCGTCTTCAGGGTGCGGTGCGATATAACCACTTTCGCCCGTGCCAGCCGTGTAGCAGTCACTCCAACTGATTGATTGGTTGGGGCTACGGTTGGGAACTGAGACACTACTGTTATCTTGCTGTGTCCCATAAACCCGATAAGGTGTCTGATTATCTGTTTCAAGATGATAAAACTGGGCAGTCGGTTGGTTGTAAATACTTGACCAGGTTGCGCCGCCATTTAACGATACGTTAGCGCCACCATCATTTCCTTGCACCATACGCTGGTTGTTTTCTGGATCAATCCAGAGGTCGTGGTTATCACCGTGAGGGGTACCAATTTCAGTGAAGGTTTTGCCTGCATCAGTTGACTTCCAGAAACTAAGGTTATTGACATAAACCGTGTCAGCGTCTTGGGTATCTGCAGTAAGGTGCATGTAGTACCAGGCTCTTGAAACAAGTCTTAAATCAGCACAGGTATGTTCCCAGGTATCGCCGTAATCGTCACTGCGGTAAATGCCTGCTGCCTCGGCATTTTCAACAATTGCCCAGATTCGACCACTTTGAACAGGGGAGGCTGCCATGCCAATTTTCCCAAGTAAACCTTTGGGCAAGCCCTTATTACGACTGATGTCTGTCCAAGTTTCGCCACCATCGTTTGATTTGTAAATGCCGCTGTCCTCGCCACCGCTGCTGATTTGCCAGAAATTACGATAAGCCTCCCAAACGCTGGCGTAAAGAATTCGCGGGTTTTTGGCATCTAGGGTCAAATCAATGGCCCCTGCCTTATTACTTTTGTAAAGGACTTGTTTCCAGGTTTTACCGCCATCGATGCTTTTGTAAACACCTCTGGCGTCATGATTGCCAAAAGCGTGACCAAAAGCGGCAACCCAAACAATGTCAGGATTGCTGGGGTGAATTTTAATTTTCGCGATATGCCTGGTATCGGCAAGACCCATGTGCTGCCAAGTTTTACCAGCATCGGTACTTTTATAAACGCCATCACCATGGGAAACATCAATACGAATGGTCGTTTCACCCATACCTGCATAAATAACATTGGGGTCTGCTTCGGAAACCGCAAGTGCACCCACCGAAGAGGTTTTGAAAAAGCCATCAGAAACACATTCCCAGTAAGTACCTGCGTCAGTCGTTTTCCAGACGCCACCTGCGCAAGCCCCAAAGTAAAAGGTGTTTTTGTTTTTGGCGTCGCCTGCCACCGCTACGACACGCCCACCCCTAAAGGGTCCGATACAGCGCCACTTGAGTAGACCTTCAAATGCCATAATGCTCTCCTTTATTTAGCTAAGAGTAAGGATACTATCTCACAGTTGATAGGTGGTTCGCTAGATTGCATGCGTGCGATATTCTGCAACGTCACAGTTGACATTTAAACAAAAATCTGCGAAAAGATCGGAGCAAAGATATACTATGCCCATTGCTAATAGCTTTAAATTAAAGTAAATCCAAAATAAAGTATTGCCTCACAACTGCGAGTTGAAGCAGTAATTTGACTGGTGCTAAACGCAATTTTGGACATATTTAGACAAGAGTAGGCAAAACGTTTTATGCTAGGCCCAAGTCTAATTTGCAAAGGATGAATGATGCCATTACCGAGTGTTATCGAGCTAAGCAGTGAGTTTATAAAGATTCCTTCAGTAAGTCGAGACAGCAATAAGGCAGTTTCAGACGCCATACAAAGCTTTTTTGTGGATAACGGTTTTGAGGTGGAAAGGCTCGAGTATATTCACCCCGAAGATGGTCAGCAAAAAGTAAATATCATTGCTAAAAAAGGTCAAGGGAAAGGTGGCTTTGGCTTTTTTTCTCATAGTGATACGGTGCCAGGGGCAGAAGACCAATGGGCAGCCTTTGAACCTAAAGTAAAAGACAGTAAACTTTTTGGCCGAGGAAGCTGTGATATGAAGGGACCGTTGGCGGCGACTATGCTGGCTGCGGCAAAAGTGGATAGCTCGAGCCTTAAAAAGCCTATCTACGTGGTAGCAACCGCTGACGAAGAACATGGTTTTTATGGGGTTAAGCAAGTCGTCGCTGAGTCAAAGTTGTTCGCCGAAAATTGGCCTGACATGGGTGTGGTGGCGGAACCAAGTGAGCTGGTACCCATTTACTCTCATAAAGGTGGTTACTGGAATATAGTTACCGCACATGGTGTAGCAGCACACAGTAGCACGGACAAAGGCATCTCATCCAATTTTTTAATTGCCCCCTTTTTGGCTGAAATGGCAGAACTTAAAAAGCGCTTTATGACTGAAGAACAGTTTATGGATAAACAGTTTTCCCCAGCTACCAATGGCTTTAACCTAACCATGACCGATTATGGATGTGCTGGCAATGTGACGGCCTCAAAAACCACCTGCTTTGCCAATTTTAGAAGTATGCCTGGTGTTGATAATAAGGCGGTAAGCAAATTAATTGTTGACAGGGCAAAGCATTATGGTTTTGATGTTGAAGTTCAAGGACATGAACCGTTTTACACCTCTCCTGAATCTGAGGTGGTGAAACTAAGCCTTGAAGTAACAGGGGAGCCGAAGTCTATTACGGTACCTTATGGTACGGAAGCGCTGGTCTATGGTCAAAAAGTGCCATTAGTGATCTTGGGCCCAGGGAATATTGAGCAGGCACATACGGTAGGTGAATGGGTTGATCTTGGGCAGCTCGAGCGCTCGGTAGATATCTATGAAACGTTAATAAGGCGTCACTGCACTTAGGCGGTTTTGTCAAAGGTGGGTTAAAGTAGCGCAAAAATCGAATGACGATGATGACTTAGCTTCCTATCAATTATTCATGGCGCTGCAAAGCTAGCTTTTTGGAATGAAACAAGCCACATTATTGTTGTCAAGCAAGAGCTTATGCTTTTATTTTTGAAGGTTTTCTTATTTTGAATGGGTCTTTCAGGCAAGATATCAAACTAAAACTTTTGGGAACACCTCAAGTGTTTCAGGGGTCATGGCAAGTGCTTAAGCTCGAGCATCCCCTTCTCCTGTGTGTCTTTTTAGTAATGCAAGGAGATTGGGTAAACCGACAGGACATCATTGACCTGTTTTGGCCAACAGAAGAAGAACACAATGCAAAACTGAGACTAAGACAGCTTCTTTTTCGTGTGAGGAAATTGCCTTGGGCAGATCTAGAGGCGCAACACGACTTGCTACGCCTGAATCTAAGTACCGACGTTACCTTGTTTAAGCAAGCATTGGCTTCTTCAGATTGGCAACAGGCTTTAGCCCTCTATGATGCAGATTTTTTAGCAAGTTTGCGAAGGGCTCCACCAGCTTTTCAAATTTGGCTCGAGCAGATGCGTGAAGATTTGTATAGACTTTGGCACACTGCTGTTCTCAATCACTGCTGGAAACTCGCTTTAAGTAAAGAGTATAAGGAAGGCTGTATTTGGCTTGAGAGGTTGCTAAATCTAGACCCTCTTGACGAAGACGCTTTACAACTTCTTTTGTTTCACCTTTCTTCTCTTTCAAAAAGAACTATGGGGCTTAAAGTTTATCAGCAGTTTAAGGAAAACCTTTATAAAGAACTTGGCGCAGAACCTGGATTTATTAGTCAGGCACTTGCTGACCTGATGAGCACCAATCAGGCAATCAATCAGGCTGATTTATTAAAACTCTATTTGCATGAAGATAAGCATTGGCCATTACCCATTAACCTGAGTAAAAGCCATCCGCCAAAAAGAGCCTTAGATGGCTCAATTATCCATACGAGGTTTTTTGGACGAGAAGCAGATATAGCTGAGCTAAGCTATAGCCTCCAATTACCTGATCGTCGCCTCATTACCCTAGTGGGCATAGGGGGGGTAGGAAAAACTCGGCTAGCTCAAGAGGTTTCAAACTATGTGGCGGATCAATTTAAGGATGGCATATTATTTGCCGAGTTAGCGTCGCTTCCTTCAGCAGAACTTTTGGCAGAGCGACTTGTAGAGCTTTTAAAGCTCGAGCCTGGCCCAAATAGAACCGCAAAAGAAGCTTTAATTTGGTTTTTAGACAACAAAGATTTACTCCTGGTACTAGATAATTTTGAGCACATATTAGCTGCGGCAGGTTTACTCTCGGAGCTTCTCAGTTATTTACCACGACTTCGCATTCTGGTTACCTCGCGAGAAAGCCTGGGTCTGCGAGAAGAGTGGCGCTATCCTTTAAAAGGTTTAGCTGTACCCCAAATTGCCGAAACTAAGGATTCCTATGCCGCAATCGAGTTATTTTTAGATAGGGCACAACGTGTAAAGTTAGACTTTAAACCCGATGCGTTAGAAAAAAGGGCAGTTGTACGAATATGTCAACTTTTGTCAGGCCTGCCCTTGGCGATTGAACTGGTGGTAACCTGGTTACCGCTGCTGGTTCCTGAAGAGATTGTCGCTGAGCTTAAGCAAAATCTGGATTTTTTAAGTAGTAATGACCCAGCCTTGCCTGAACGACATAAAAGTATGCGGGCAGTTTTAGATACAAGTTGGCAGTTGCTAAATTCAGAAGAGCAGATCGCCTTAACACAATTAGGTATTTTTCAAGCTGATTTTCACCGCGAAGCGGCGATGGTCATAAGCAATCTGGATTTAAGGTTGCTGCTTAGCCTTATCAATAAGTCTCTAGTACAGCAGCATGCCAACGGTCGATTTGACTTGCCTGTGCCTATCCAACAATACGCTAGAGCTAAACTTACGGAAAGTGAGTTTGATAGGCTGAAACTGCGCTTTATTGATTACTATGTGTGTTTGGCGGAAACCTCTGATGAGGCTTTAAGAACTCCACGCCAAACCGAAGTTTTGCAGCGAATGGCACAAGAAATCGACAATTTTAGACATGTTTTTGCGTATACCTTAGCAAAAGATGCAGACTCGAGTAGCCGACTGGCGGTTTCACTATCCTTATTTTGGGGCATTAGAGGGCATCTCTATGACCTAGAAGGTTGGCGCATTCTAAGTACGCTTTTAGCTCAGACATTACAACCGTCTTCAGATGTGTTAAAGGCTAAATTGCTTCGAACTGCGGGAGCAAGGGCGCGTATGACCAAGCATTTTCATCTTGCTGAAGACTATTTTTTAGAGAGTTTAAAGCTAATGCGTAGGCTCGAGCCACCTGAAGTTATTCCGCTTGGACGTACTCTCAATGAGCTATCAATTTATTTTAGGCTTGCGGAAAAACCAAAGGAGGCAGAAGCTTACTATCTAGAACTCTTAAACCTGGCTGAAAAAACCCAAAATGAGACTTTACTCAAGTTGGTATATGGTAATTTTGCTTCTTATTATGTGGCGAGGTATGAGCAGTTACGAATCCCATATAACCGAGCTAGGGT
The DNA here is from genome assembly GCA_024642575.1 of Trueperaceae bacterium. Taxonomy (GTDB): domain Bacteria; phylum Deinococcota; class Deinococci; order Deinococcales; family Trueperaceae; genus JAHEBB01. The sequence goes on from JAHEBB010000017.1 coordinate 14,311, forward strand.
TACTGAATTTATGGCAAAAGGCAGTGCGTTTGAACGAAGCCAACTAGGTATAGCAATGGATACAAGGACTTTAGGTCTTTTGCAGCTTCATGACCTAGATTTTGAGGCAGCACAGGAAAACTTAATTGCAAGTCGAGAGGCTCACCATGCACTTGGCGATACCGAGCTTGTTGAATTCGTCAATTTTTACCTGGGTCGCTTGGCTTATGAACAAGGGGAATATCAGCAGGCATTTGGCTTGATGGAGCGAGGGCTTGAGATTTTGAGATCTGGACAAAAGCTGCACTACCTTATTTATCAGTTAAATTGTCTGGCACGTTACTACCTTGAGCAATCAAAGAGAGCTAGTGCTCAGAACTTTCTTAGGGAAGCAATTGACATTCAAAAAGAGCTTAACTTTCGTTTGGCTTACAGTCGGGTTTTTTCTCTGGAGAACTTGATCGTTACTGGCTGGTATGAAGCAAATATCGACATGGTACTTATGCTTATCGGTGCCTATAGAAAAGAGTGCGAGACCTTAGTAATTTTGCCCGAGCCTTGGGAACTCCTTGAAACAATTATTGCCGAGGCAATGGCGACAAATAGTGAAGCAGAAGAACGCATTACTAAAGGCAGAATAGCTGACACTTCTGAGTTAATAGCTCGAGCCCTACATTCACAAAACTAGCTAACTATTTGCTCTTGAAAAATGTGAGATAGACAACAGTCTACTATATAACGCTTATATAACGCCTAACAAACGTGAGTATAACAAGGATTTTATAGAGTGAGTTCAGGTGAAGCCATTGCAAAAAAGGGTTAACCATTTATCTAAAACGTGTTTTTAGGTGCAAGCAAGGTTGGGAGTTGGGTTTGAGTACTTATAGTCATGTCTTAAAAAATTTGGAAAGTTATAACAAGTATTTAGTAAAGCATATAGCAGCCTTTAAGGATTTATTTTTGCAGGATGTAAAAGCTTGTTTTTCAAAACAAAATCACAAGAAGAATCATTTTGAGAAAAAGGCTTTTTTCTGATATGCCAACCTTTGCTAAAGATTCTTTGACAATTGGTCGCTTAAAACGAAAAAGTAGCATTGTAGAGACTGACCTTGGTGATGAGTTAGTTCTGCTTGACCCTGACTCGCAGGTACTATATTTACTTGACGAATTAGGTGCGTATGTTTGGACTCATCTACCTGACTTAGGGTTAAGTAATACTTTGAACCTTGTGGTTGATGAGCTAGGTTTGAGTAAGTCTGAAGCCCTAAAGGGAATTGATTCCTATGTTGTTGATTTACTTTTAAATGGTTTTTTCTATCAATTTCGACCAGCACGTTTACCCGATTTTCTACACTCTTACTACGATGCGAGTAAGAATTGACTTAAACATCTACTAATTATTTAGCGGCAGAAAGCTTCTATAAATAATTTCTGCATGTTGAATTCAAATTTTTTATTCAAAATTATAATGCTTTTTATAATGGATGTTGCCTCATGTTGACTTAGCCAACATGAGGCAACATCCATTTGGTTCTATAGTAGTTTGTGCCCCTAAAAGATGATTTCATTCAAAGATCAATTGAGCAACTTGCTGAAGTTATACGAGCGCTTTTAAGACTTAAGTCACCTGAGACGATAGATCAAGCAGAGAAGGCTGTAGCTGAAGCTTACCAAAAGCATGCAGCCTCGAGCGCTGAATTATTTCGCCAGCTTCCTACTGAGCAAATCCTGGCTATTATTAGTTCTGTAGGCCAAGTTGATAAAGAGAAAGCCTATCTTTTTGCCTCTCTTTTTTATGTTGAGGCAGAGTTGCAAAAAGCAACGGGCGAGCAAGTATCAACCCCATTGCAGCTCAAAGCCTTAGACCTTTTTCTGGAAGCTGCTATAGATGATGTTGACGCAGAAGATGTTCATGAGCGCATTCGCCATTTGCAAACTGACCTTGGTGATTATGTCTTGCCCGAGGCTACCGATTGGCGGATTTTTGACTATGCCCAGTACACAGGGCGATTTGACGATGCTGAAACCCTTTTGTTTGATTATTTAGCAAACTACGGTAGCAATGAAACCTTACGGGCTAAAGGTGAAGCGTTTTATAAACGCCTACTAAAAATGAAAGATGCTGAATTAGAAAAAGGTGGATTGCCGAGAGCAGAAGTGGAAGAGGGTAAGCTCGAGTTTGAAACGCAAGTGCCAAACACGTAAGCGAAAAAGCCCCTAAAATCTAGGGGCTCACATTTATTTTCGTCGAGCTTATTCACACGTACTTATGACATTAATTGGATTTGCAAAGAGCTTATAAGGTTTGTTCACATTTTGAAACTGAAGATAAAATTGAGCAGTACCAACTTTAATGTCAATTGCCTGAGGCGATAGTACATTTAAGGGGACGGAGGATGGCGGAATATCAAAAGAAGCTCTGATGTAACTGTTTGTCTGAGATTCTATGACAATATTGGCAGGGGTAAAACTCCCACTAAAATTCCCATCGATATCATAAAAGTTTAGCGCCTCTATCCAACTAACATTTCCACCAGAAAAGTTAAATTCATAGGTTAACTTGGTGGAAATGTTAGCACAAATTTCAAAGTCCCCATTACTATTACCGTGATTGGTTGTGTATTGAGCATTAGAAATGGTGAAATTTGGCGGCAAATCTAGGTCAACACGCCCTTTTATTTCAAAGGTACATGCAGCTAAGCTAAAAGCCAACAAGGAAAGACTCATCAGTTGGTAAAATCGTTTATTCATTATTCTCCTTACTTTATAAGGTTAAATGAAGATTGTGAGACTGCCTCCATAAACTCATGAATGTGAGGTTAAAGGTGTTAACTATAGGTAATCTCACACTTTGTATGTCAATGAGTCAAATTGGTTCTTTCAAACCTCTTCAAATTTTATTGACCGAGAATTATAACGAATATTTTGGACATCCATGTTCTGCTTGCGGTGTGTATTCTTTTTGATACTGCTTTACTGGATTCGGCGTCATTTTGCACAATTTAAGAACGATTGCAAAATGTTTGAAATAAGGTATTTGTTATTGCGCACGTATACCTGTAAAGTGGATAAATGGCCTATAAAGAAATCATCGATAAGCTGGGTGATCAAGACCCGATTGAGGTTTTAACCTTGACCCCTAGCAAGCTCGAGCTTTACCTTGCGTCCTTCTCAGATTCCGATTACGAACGTTCCTACGCTTTAAAAAAATGGTCAGCTAGGCAAGTTTTGGCACATTTAGCAGATGCAGAGGTGATATTTAGCTACCGTCTCCGCCAAACGATTCACCAGAAAAAGCATCATGTACAACTGGTAGATCAGATTGCCTGGGCAAGAGATTATAAACGGCTCGAGCCGTCTTTAGCGGTAGATAGCCTTAGAGCTTTAAGAATGTGGAATCTCGCATTTTTTACCACTTTGACGCTCGAGGATTGGTTAAAGGAAAGCTTGCATCCTGAACACGGCATCATTTCAGTAGATGCATTTATAAAATACTGGGCAGGTCATGACTTAAACCATCTCAGCCAATTAGATATAATTGCTCAGACTAAGAGTTTAAATTAATATCCAAGGAAGGAAGCTATGAAATCAGTCCAGCTTTTTGAAATGACCTACCCTGAAGTTGAAGATGCTCTGGCGCAAGGCTTTGATACCGCAGTAGCTACTTTCGGGGCAACGGAGCAGCATGGCTACCATCTCCCCTTGGGAACCGATTTCCTCTGGGGTGAAGCGTTAGGCTATAGAGTCACCAAAGCACTTGGTAACGCCGTACAAGTGCCAGGTTTGCGTATTGGTTGTTCTGACCACCACATGGCGTTTAAAGGAAGTCTTAGCCTTAGCTTAGAGACGTTTACTGCCGTGGTTTCAGATACTTGCAAAAGTTTGGCTACCCATGGATTTAAAAAAATAGTACTTATTCCAACGCATGGGGGTAACTTTCGCCCCATAGCAAAAGCCGCAGAGTCTATCAGACCACACATCCCAGAGGTAAATCTGATTGCTTGTAGCGACCTGGTTAGCTTTATGCAGATGCTTTGGCAAGTTGCTGCAGATTATGGCTTTAGCCCTGCGCATACAGGAGCACATGCGGGTGAAAACGAGACCTCACTCATATTGGCACTGAGACCCGATTTGGTGCACATGGAACGGGCAAAAGCAGGGTTCGTAGGGGATCATCTGGCAATTGCTGACAAGATAATGGCCAACGGGTTTAAAGGTGTAACGGAGAATGGTGTTTTAGGAGACCCTGCTGGGGCAAGAGCAGATATTGGGGAAGCCTATTTAGAGGCGATGACGCGTTATTTTGTAAATCAGGTGAAGATATACTCGTAGGCAAGGGATAGACATAAAGGCTCGAGCCTTTCTAAAAGGACGAAACTACCTGACAGCTAAAGACTGACATGTTAAACTTTGCAGGTTATGGCAATTGAACGTACTTATGCAATGATTAAACCGGACGGCGTGGCCAGAAATCTTATTGGCGAAGTTATTTCTCGCATTGAGCGTAAAGGATACAAAATTGTGGCCTTGAAGCAGATGCAAATTAGTCGTGAAACGGCTGAAAAACACTATGGTGAACATAAGGGCAAACCTTTTTTTGAAGGTTTGGTTAGCTTTATCACCAGTGGTCCAGTCGTAGCAATGGTGCTCGAGGGTGAAAAGGCCATTTCAGGCTGGCGCACGATGATGGGCGCAACCAACCCTGCTGACGCAACCCCAGGTTCAATTCGCGGCGACTATGCTAGTACCATCGATGAAAATGTGGCTCATGGCTCTGATGCTCCTGAGACAGCCGCTCGTGAAATTGGCATCTTTTTTCCTGAACTAGCGTAAGTTTTTTTACGATAAACGGATAGGTTTGTTAGCCTATCCGTTTTTTTATTGTTTAAATTAATCCTTGAACGCTAAAACTGGTAATACTTGAAATTATTTGTAACAAAATGCCAAATATCTAGATATTTGGCAAATCGTATTGATAAAATATTGCATTTTGACAAATTATATTGTACTCAAGTTATTTTATTCATCATTCTTATCATATTGCTTTTGCTAAACTTAGTTTTAGAGTTAATGGGATTTCTATATAACTGAAAGGAAGGTTAGGCTAATGGACTATATCAGAAGCTCAAATTCAGGATATTTCAGTTTCAATCAAACGATTGTCCCTAACCGTTGGCAAGGAGAATGTGACTGTGTGGTTGGTCCTTTCTCAAGCAAGAATGTCGCCGAACATTATGTAAATGCTGTTGTTGATTTTGGTCAATTTGAAAGTATCAGTCGCCGTGTTTTTGCAAAGGGCGACTCTTGGTTTGTTGAAGTTCAGGAAGCCTAAACTGTAAATTTTGGGTTTGCCCAATAGATGAGGGCAGCCGAATTATTAAATTCATTTTCAACGTAGTTGCTTAATAATGAGAGTATTTTAAAACCATTTTTCAACTGAAAACTTAGGGTTGCATCATAGATTTCATGTGATGCAACTTTTTTTAGGTATTCGCCAGGGCTTAATACCTTTTGGAATTTGCTATAGCCAACAGGAACTGCGCCAGCCACTATGCCTTGTTTGTTGTACTTTTCCACAAGCGCTTTTCGAAGATTATAAAATTGGCTACCGATACCAGATTTTCGGTACTGTGGGTGAACACCCAAATCAACAGCATAGTAGAATTTTCCATCAGGATTATGGGTTGTATAGAAACCTTGACCTGTACTTTCCATAAGTTTATGCCCGGGATGGTTTAAGTCAAGATCACAAAAGAGACCTGAAGCGAAGCCAACAACTTGGTTATCATCTAAAGCCACAAAACTTCCCTCAGGGAATAATTTAAAGTGACTCTCAAAATGTCTTTGATCAAAGTATTCACTGGCGGGTATATGAGGAAAGCAGTCATATTGCAAGGCTGCTAGCGCATCAAAGAAGTCGGGTTTTATTTGGGTTATTTTTATAGCCATATAACGCTCGAGCTTTTCTAGGGTCTAATATGACCTTCGCCATCAATGAGGTACTTGTAGGTCACAATTTCAGCTAAGCCCATAGGACCCCTTGCATGCAGTTTCTGAGTAGAGATACCAATTTCAGCGCCAAATCCAAAGACAAAACCATCAGTAAAGCGGGTTGAGGCATTGACAAATACCGCGGCCGCATCAACTTCTTCTTGAAACTTCCGTGCATTTTCCATACTGTTGGTCAGGATACTTTCTGAGTGCATCGTGCCGTATTTTGTGATGTGCTCAATCGCTTCATCAACACTATTTACAACTTTGACAGCAAGCTTGTAGTCAAGATACTCTGTTTCCCAATCAATATCGGTTGCCAGATTTGCAGTAGGGAAGAGCTGGCGACTTTGCTCACAGGCAAATAGTTCCACACCTAAATCAGTCAATGCTTGTAAAGCTTCAGGCAAAAAGGCGTCAGCTACCTTTTTATGTACCAACAAGGTTTCAGCCGAATTGCAAACTCCAGGGCGTTGGACTTTAGCATTTATAATGATGGCTTTAGCATCACTAAGATTGGCAGTTTCATCAACGAAAACATGACAGTTACCAACACCTGTTTCAATAGTTGGCACTTTGGCATTGTCTACGACATGTTGAATCAGGCTCGAGCCACCCCTAGGGATTACCAGATCAACCTTGCCTCTAGCAGTTAAAAGCTCAGTGACCAGCTCACGCTCAGGAGAATCAATAAGTTGAATAGCGTCAATGGGTAAACCACTTTGCTCTACGGCTTGGCGCATAATGCGTACCAGAACTCGGTTACTATTTAAAGCATTAGATGAACCGCGCAAAACCGCGCTACTCCCTGCCTTTAGCGCCAGGGTTGCCGCGTCAACAGTGACGTTAGGACGAGATTCATAAATCATGCCGATAACCCCAAAAGGAACAGAGACCTTCCTTACCTGAAGCCTATTATCAAGTTGCCAACCGTCTAACACACGATTAAGTGGGTCGGGCAATTTAACCAACAAACGCACAGCTTCTGCCATCGCTTTGACTCGAGCCTCGTTCAAGGTAAGGCGGTCAACCAGCGCTTCTTTGGTGCCTTTACTACGCTCTGCAGCAACATCTTTAGCATTTGCCTGAATTATGTCTGTGCTAAAGTGCTCGAGCGCTTCGGCAATACTGAGTAGCGCCTTGTTTCGGTCAGCTTTTGCCAACTTGCGGCTAGCTTGGCGCGCGTTTGCCAGACAGGCATCAAGGTTAAAGGTTTCGGTTAGGCTCAACATAGAAAAAGTATAACGTAAAGGAGAAATCTGTGCTAATGACCAGATCTTTACAAACTGGATTGACGAATGAATCATGCAAACGAAACTAACTATGACTTTTATTGATTAAACTTAGATTTGCGCTCTTAGGGCTATTTACGCAAATATTTAAAACTGTTTGCTAATTAAAAATCAGCTTCGGTCAGTTTGATAGTGTCGCGAAAACCAAATTAGGCCTATAACACTGGCAGAACCAATACAAAAAAGGATGAGCCAGGGAAGATCGGTAAAGCCTAGTTTTTGCCCGAGGTCATAAAGACTACCACCAAAGAAGTTGCCAAGTGCGCCACCTACAGCTAAACTGAGGCCGCCAAAACCCATATAGGAACCAAAGGCATTGCTATCAGCAAGATCAGCTATGACCGTTTGCTGATTAGGGGATAAAAGTGCAGAGCCAATTGCAAATAAGGCGACACAGCCTAAAAGTAGCCAGATGTTATTGACAAGAGCGATAGCGCCAAGGCCAATCGTCATAATGGCAGTGCCCAGGATTAGTCCGTAGATGGGCTTAAGCCGAGGCTCGAGCCACCTTACCAAAGGATATTGCAGAGTAATTCCAAAAAGCGTATTCGTTAAAAATACCCAGCTTACGGCATGTTCGGTTCCTGCCAGCGCCTCTGCTTGTAAGGAAACCGTGAGAGAAAGCTGTACCCAAATGACAAAGTAACCCATCGAAATCAGGGTAAATATAAAAAAGCGTCGATCTCTGGCTGCCATAGCAATGCCTTCAAGGATTTTTCTTTTTCCTACTGCCACAGTAATTTGGGGCAGTAGGAAGGTACTGATCAAAAAGGTCGCAAAATAAATGATGCCTGAACCCAGAGCGACGGCTTTAAAACTTGCCTGGATTAAAAACCCCCCAATCAGTACCCCGAGTGCCATCCCAACATTGTTGCTGATCCCTTGAATGGCGTACACCCTGCGACGAGATTCGGGGTCACTTAAAGCTGCCATAGCTGCAGATTTGGGGGATTCAAAAAGTGCACCCCCAAGTCCGGCCAGTAGACTGCTCATGAGCAAATGAGGAAAGGTATCAGCATAAGCCATACTGCCAAAGCCAATTGCTCTTACCAGTAAACCAAATAGTATTAGCCCTCTTGCTCCAAGTCTATCTGCGAGTGCGCCACTAAAAACGGTTAAACCCTGCTGGGTAAATTGCCTGAGCGCTAAAACAATACCAATAAGTGAAGCAGCCCAGCCCAGCCCATTGACATAATGCACGGAAATAAGCGGGACAATCATAAAAAAGCCCATCCACATAAGCAAATTGTCGATGAGCAAAATTAAGGTTGCTCGTGCGCGTTTAGCGTCGTTGGGTAAGCCAAGAGAATGTTCAAAGCGAGATCGTAAAGTCATAAAACGAACCCTAGCTTATCCTGTTTTGGTTTGACCTCTATCTAAATCTTATACCAAAGCTAAAAGCATTTAGTTGACTCAGGTTGTAAATTAAAGTGCTATAGCTTTAGAAGGTTCTTAAGGGCCTCATGAGGTAGCGCGTATACCGTATTTCCATGAATGCCTGAAAGTGTTTCAGCGCTGGTCATAGCATTGATAATCGCTTCTTCAGTTGCCTGAATCGTGGCTTCAAACAGAGGGTTTATCTGATCATTAGGTAGCATTTGTAAGGTTTTTAGATTATGCCTGTCAGCCGCTCCCTCATTAGCCGTTGAAAACGCGATAAAAATATCGCCACTGGTGTTACTGCCGATGCCACCGACTCTTGCTAATCCCATTGCAGCTCGTTTTGCAATTCGTTTTAACTGATGAGGTAAAAGAGGAGCGTCCGTAGCGACAATGATGATGATCGACCCTGTGTCTTCTTTGCGCTGCGCCTGTTTGAACTTGGGCAAGAGATCGGGCATTTGTCGCCCAACGTTAACCCCTGCAACGGTTAAATGCTCTCTTGAACCGTAGTTCGCCTGAACCAATACACCAAGATGATAGCCATTTTCCAGAATACGGCTCGAGCTACCAATACCTCCCTTAAACTCATGGCAAATCATGCCTGTGCCGCTGCCTACATTACCCTCGGCAACTGCGCCAGACTTGGCATTCTCTAAAGCCTGGTAAACGTGCTTTTCTTTGACATGAAAACCGTTTATGTCGTTAAGCATGCCATCAAAAGTTTCTGCTACTACGGGAAGTAAAAAAAAGTCTTCATTCCAGAACGGGTCGTAAAAGCCTTGCTCATACTGCCACTTAATAAGGCTATCTCGCACAGTGCCTACGCTATGGGTATTGGTGAGCATGATTGGGCCTTCAAGAAAGCCCGATTCCTCGAGCCAGGTGGTGCCTGTCATTTCGCCATTGCCATTGAGTGAAAACCAGTTGGCAAAACAGGGTTTATAGGCTTTCCCTCTAGGTAAAATAGCCGTAACGCCTGTTCGTACAGGCCCTTTCCCTACAACCAAAGGACCATCGCCTTCGATAAGCGTACAGTGACCTACTTCAACGCCTGGAACATCCGTAATTGCATTATGTTTGCCAGGATTGCCAATAAAAGGGATACCTAGGGCTCGAGCTTTCATACCTTCCACCAATCTTTGGGTTGTTTTCGTTTGCCAAATTTGAGTTTGTTGTCAAGCCACAGCATAAATCTGCGCAACTTTGTGGCTGCAAGTTTAATGCCTAACTTGTTCCACCATTTACTGTAATCTTTGTTATAAGGGCAAACCCTAATGCAAATCGAACAGTCACTGTTTTGTGCTGCCCAATAGGAGAAACATTTTTCACCATCAACCGTCCATTTGGTAATACCTTTTATATTAGACTCATTGTGGGGTTTTGTTGTGGGTTCATCTTTAGCAATAGCACTGACAGGACAGCTATTACTGCATTTGCGGCAATTCTCACAAAACGCTTTGACACCAAACTGAATCGGTTTGTCTGGTGCAAGAGGCATATCGGTAAAGACCTTACCTAATCTCACCCTTGGGCCAAAATCGGGCGTTATGAGTAGTCCGTTGCGGCCATATTCCCCAAGACCCGCCTTTATTGCTAAGGGAATGGCTAAAGCCGTGTCATTCATGCTGGCTATAGCGTTGTAGCCCAGGTTTCTTATGTACTGGGCAATAGATAAAACCACCATAGCGTCATGCGAGTACCCCAGACCCGTTGCGGCACCTGAAAGCGCTGAAGGAACCGTTTTTATCAGGTCATAGTCCATAGCTTGCGCCACCACAATGACGTTGGTCAAACCATCGGGTAATTCTTGGGCTTTAGGCTGTTTTGACATGTCACTGAATTTTTTAGTGTAAAGCCAGCGCTCATCAAACTGGGTTATGCCAACCCTATTAGCACCAAAGGCTTTTGCTACATGTTTAATCTCTTTTGCAGCTTGCTCGGGACTAGCAAAATTCAACTGGGTCTCAGCAACATCTTTGTAAAGACTGAACTCATCAGAAAAGCCTTCACGCCTGTCCTGATTTTGTTTTAATTCGGTAAAGATATCACTAACGTGCCAGCTAGCATTGCGAAAGGCATAATCCTTTTGAGTAAACCCATCCGCTTTGCGAAAAGTCTTTAAAGGTTCACGGTAGGTTTCATAAAAAAGCTTGGTTTTTTCGCTCTGAATGCGTGAGTCCCACCATGAGCGGCGAAAGACATCATTTTTTTGGTCGAAACGTTCAAAATCTGACCCTATTTCAAACCCTGCCTCCAGGTCGCTTTGTTTAGGGTCAAATTGATGCATAGGTAGCTGAGAGCATAACAAATAGCTCGAGCTTTTACCTAGCGAGTGCAATGGTGAGATAAGAAGTTGTTAAGGTAGATAGATGGGGCTATTGTTGTAAGGTTAAATTCTTATCCGTAAATCTTTTGTCTGATAGATTAGGTTTCAAAATCGATAATACTGTCCAGATGATACATTTACTATCGACCAGATGATACCTGCTATTGCAAAAAAATAGCGGAGAATATGGTTCTCCGCTAACAAGACTTAAAAGAAATTTACATTAGTTACTGTAAAGCTGACTAACTGTGAGACCTAGCTCGAGCGCACCTAAGTCTGGTGCAGAGCCTTTGTAAGGGAAGTCAACCTT
>JAHEBB010000307.1 GCA_024642575.1 Trueperaceae bacterium
CATGAAGTGTTCAGAAGTTGTGGTGGATGGTGTGGCGCGACCTGTGAGTAAAGACCCTGTGACCGACCCTGGTAAAAAGTCAAAGACAGGCAGGCTCGAGCTTTACCGCATGAACGGCAAACTCGTTACCAGTAGCGAACAGCCAACCGGAGAAAAAATCTTACGAACGGTTTATGAAAATGGCAACCTAGTTATTGATGAGTCTTTAGCTGAGATTCGGGCAAGATAGGTTTAAAAGTTAGGATGAGCGCAACACGGCTCATCCTAACTTTATCGTTCTTCTAAAAGTTCTGAAATGCGTGACAAACAGCGGTAGTGTTTTTTCGCGTAAGCACTATTCCGATAGCTGTCATCAAATAGCTCATCAAGCGCAATATCGCCTGAAAGTCTAAAGCCAACTTTTAAGTCGTAAAGTTTATCAATAAAATGCACAAAACGAATGGCGTCATTTTGATTGCCAATAGGTTCAGCACCCCGTAAGTAAAGGGTGTCCATTTGTTTAAGCACATTGGCGTAGCGAATCGGGTGATTGCTTTGCAGCAGCTTAAATAAATCTGACCAGTTAGCATCTATTTTGGTACTTGCTGGTTCTGAGCTTTCTAGGCGCTCGAGCTCTTTGGTTGCTAAAAGTTCAGCCACTTTGTCGCGTTTACGAAAATCTGGCCCCTCGAGCTTCATAGTTTCAAAGCGCTCGGCTATGCTCTGAATCTCCCGTTTAAAATCGCCTGCATTAAAGCGCCCTTGACCTTGCGCAGCAGGTGGTGTATTAGATGTGGTTAGCACAAAACCACCCTGTTCAAAAACATAGTTTAAAAAGGTCTTAACAATCAGCGTATTGCCCGGGTCATCAAGCTCAAACTCATCAATACAGTAAAGGCGCTTGTTACCAAGCTCGAGCTGAGCTTTTTCTTTACCCAAAACACCAATTGCATGAACCAATTCTGAAAAGGACATGTAAACTTTGTCTTGATTCGGGTAAGCACTATAGGCGGATGCTAGCAGATGGGTTTTACCTACGCCAAAGCCCCCATCCAGATAAAGCCCTTTGCCTAAGATCGTCTTTTTTTGCCAGGGGAAACGGCCACCCTTTACATCAGGGGAGGCTTTTAAAAACTGCTGCGTTTTGTGAAGCGCTTCATCTTGGCTGGGGTCTTGCGGTTTGTAAGCTTCAAACTTGGTTTCCCCAAAACGGGGTGGAGGTTCAAAATCGGGCAGGGCATGACTTGATATGTCAAGGTCGTTTAAGTGGTAGACGTCAGACACGACGAAAAGCCTAGCATGCCAAGCTCATAAAGACTGTAAAAAATGCTGACAAGCCCTTATTGCCAAAATGTTCAGTCAAATACACCTTGGGAGGCGATCTTTTCTTCAGGTAATAAAGTCTAAGAATTTACGAAAGATATAAGCAAACCTTATATCTTTAGGTTCTTTTGCCCTATTTTGCTTGTAGATGTGTCACACTGGATTTAGCGAGGCCAATCGTGGAGCAAGCCAAAACACTTAAATTTAGAAAAAGCATACCGCGCTTTTATATTGCAGATTTACTTGCGGGTTTGTCCATTGCTCTGGTAGCTATTCCTCAATCGATGGCTTACGCCGAGTTGGCGGGTATGCCTGCTTATACAGGGCTTTATGCGGTAGCCTTTGCTTCCATTGCCGCAGCTTTTTTTGTCTCGAGCCCTTATTTGCAGACCGGCCCTGTTGCCACCACCTCCTTGCTTACCTTAGGCGTTTTAAGTCATCTGGCAGCGCCAGGAACAGCCGAATTTCTCAAGCTCGCCGCCCTTTTAGCCTTGCTCGTGGGGATTATTCGCATATTGGTTGGGGTATTAAAGCTGGGGCGCATTGCTTATCTCATGTCACAGCCTGTGCTTATGGGCTTTACGACTGCCGCTGCCTTGCTCATTTTTTCTTCGCAAATCCCTACTTTTTTAGGTATAGCTGCGCCTGGAAACGGTATTTTTGCTCGAGCCTTGTTTGCCCTTTTACACCCCTCGCAGTGGCACTGGGATGCCATTGGTCTAGCACTCTTAAGCATGCTGATTATTTATATTGCCAAGCGCTTACACCCGCTTTTTCCAGGTATTCTGGTGGCTGTTTTACTAGGTATTGCAGTGACCTTTATCTTTCCCTACTCGAGCGCTGTCCTGGGCGAGATTCCTTCGGGCATTCCCGCTATAGATCTAAAACCCCCTCTTGAAGCTACCACCAATTTACTGCTTGGCGCACTGGTGATTGCCTTTGTTGGCTTTGCTGAAGCGGCTTCGATTTCACGTACCTACGCGACCCAAGACCGCAGCCGCTGGAGTGCGGATAGAGAGTTTATAAGTCAGGGCGTTGCCAATGTAGCCGCAGGATTATTTGGGGGCTTTCCTGTCGGAGGTTCGTTTTCCCGTAGTTCGGTAAGTCGTTTGGCAGGCACAAAGACGCGCTGGAGTGGGTTTATTGCCGGACTCCTGGTACTGGCCTTTTTGCCCTTTACCTTTTTACTTGCCAATCTGCCTAAAGCCGTATTAGCTGCCATTGTGATTATGGCGGTGCTTAATCTTATTAAGGTAAGGGAGCTTATTCGCTTGCGCAACTATTCGATAACGCAAGCTTATATTGCCTGGATTACTTTTGGGCTAAGTTTAATACTCTCACCTCGTATTGATATTGCCTTGCTGATTGGTATTAGCTTAGCTGTAGCCCACCATTTACGCCGAGAGCAAAAGGTTGTTATGGATGTCTGGGAATACGGCGAGGCTTTGCATGTTAAACCCAAAGGGGTTTTGTGGTTTGGCTCGAGCGCCAATGTTGAAGAGCAAATCAATGATGCCCTGGCTCTCCATAAGGATGTTAAAAGGCTCGAGTTTCACTTGGGCGGCGTTGGTCGTGTGGACTTAAGTGCTGCTCTTATGCTCAAACGCCTTAAAGAAGATGCTGAACAAGCTGGGCTCGAGGTTGAGTTTAGTGGCATTCCGCCAATGGCAAGAAGCTGGGTTGAGCGTATTTGGGAAGATTAGCAAATTTTAGCCGTGAATAAAGGCTATACCTACCGCGAACAATTGGGCAAAAAAGCTCGTGGGCATACGGTTTTATCGTACCTGACTACGTTTTACACACACTCGAGCCCTGGTCTGTGGCAAGAGCGCATTACTAATACTGAGGTCTTGATCAACGAAAAAGTGGCAAATGCAAGCGACCCTCTAAAAGAAGGGGACGTGCTTAGCTGGCAGCGACCACCGTGGCAAGAAGAAACCGTCCCTAAAATCTTTGAACTGATTTATGAAGATGATGATTTACTGGTCGTTGCCAAACCCAGCGGTTTACCCACGGTTCCAGCAGGGGGCTTTTTACAAAACACGCTTTTATATCTAGTGAAAACCCATTTTCCTGAGGCAAACCCTGTTCATAGATTGGGCCGCGCAACGTCTGGCTTGGTTCTCTTTAGTAAAACGCAAGAGGTTGCAAGGTTACTTAGTAAAAGCTGGAAGCAAGAGGTTGAAAAATGCTATCTGGCTTTATCAGAGGGTTTGGCAAGTCAAGAAAGCTACACTATTACAGAAAAAATTGGACCCGTGTCTCACCCTAAATTAGGCACTGTCCATGCAGCTAACCCTCAGGGTAAAGAGGCTCTTAGCGAGGCTTGGGCGCTCGAGCGTCGTAAGGCTCAAACCTTATTTAAGGTAAAACTGGGTTCAGGTAGACCCCATCAAATTCGCATTCACCTAGCCTCTATAGGGCATCCTTTAGTTGGCGACCCGCTCTATGGTTTGGGTGGCATGCCTCTAGGTAATGCGGGTTTACCTGGAGATGCAGGCTACTTGCTTCATGCACATACGCTTAAGTTCAACCATCCAAGGACAAAACAAACGCTAGCGTTTGAAGCTAAACCCCCAGAAGAACTTATGCTCAGGCTCTTTGACCCTTGCATATAGATGTAAATTGGATAAAATCGGGAGAGATGTTAATTAGATCTAACCTTAGGATTCGTTACCCTTTATGAGAACCAAAGAAAATACCGCTCGATTACTTATTTCTTGTGCCGATAGGCCAGGTATTGTGGCAGCCGTTTCGCAGTTTTTGGCGCGTCAGGGGGCCAATATTCTTGACTCGAGGCAGCACACCACTGACCCAGAAGTGGGTCGCTTTTTTATGCGTATGGTCTTTTATCTGGATGATTTAGTCAGCAAACGGGATGCTTTAGAAGCGGCCTTTAATGCTGAAGTTGCAAGCCGTTTTTCGATGGATTACCGCTTTAGCCGAGCCGATAGACGTAAACGCATGGCGCTCCTCGTCTCCAAATACGATCATTGTCTATTAGAGCTTCTCTGGAAATGGCAACGTGATGAGCTCGAGGTTGACATCCCTTTGGTTATTTCCAACCATGACGATTTGCGAACTGTAGTTGAGGCGTATGGTTTGCCTTATTTTTATTTACCTGTTAGCAAAGATACCAAGCCTCAGCAAGAAGCTGAAATCGACCGTTTGTTAAAAGAATACAAGGTAGATTTTGCGGTACTGGCACGTTATATGCAAATTTTGAGCAAAGATCTCGCTGACAAGTACAGTACCCGCATTATCAATATTCATCATTCCTTTTTGCCCGCGTTTATTGGGGCAAACCCTTATAAAAAGGCTTATGAGCGCGGTGTCAAACTGATTGGTGCTACGGCGCATTATGTTACCGATGATCTGGATGAAGGTCCAATCATTGAGCAAGATGTTGAGCGGGTTAGCCACCGCGACCAAACCGATGATCTGGTGCGTATAGGTCGTGATGTTGAGCGAAAGGTGCTGGCAAAGGCGGTAGAGGCACATGTTGAAGATAGAGTAATTATTTATGGGAATAAAACCGTCGTTTTTTAGGAGGTAATAGTCTGACAGCCAGACCGTTTACCTACTAGCTTGAACAGTTGTTCCGAGGGGTACATGTTTTTTGCTTTGCAACTAAAATCAGCTTGCCTTGACCCTTTAGATCTTCGGAAACGTTTGTTACTGCTTGTGGTAAACTTCTGAGGCTCGAGCGTGACCCCAGCGGTGCGCATCTTTAGATTTTCTATCCTTTACTAAGGAGTTTTAGTATGTCTCAATCTCGCCCTTTACGCGTGGCTATTATTGGCGCTGGCCCCAGTGGTTTTTATGCTGCCGAATCTCTGGCTAAAGACCTCGAAAATGTTTCGGTTGATCTTTTTGACCGCTTGCCCACCCCCTATGGCTTGGTTCGTTTTGGCGTAGCTCCCGATCACCAAAAAATTAAATCGGTGGTCAAAATGTATGAAAAAACGGCGCAACGCGAAAATGTACGCTTTTTGGGCAATGTCGCTTTTGGGCGAGATATTACTTATACAGATGTCAAAAAGCACTATGACGCAGTCATTTATACGGTTGGTGCTTCGTCTGATCGGAACCTTGGCATTCCTGGCGAAGAGCTTCCCGGCAATATGTCTGCAACTGAGTTTGTGGCCTGGTACAATGGGCATCCTGATTACGAAACGCATATAAACAAGGTAGATGCCGAGGCAGTTGCCGTAATTGGTATGGGCAATGTTGCCGTTGATGTCACCAGGGTCTTAGCCAAATCAGTCGATGAGCTTAATACCTCAGATATTGCTGATCATGCGCTCGAGGTTTTAAAAGACAGCAAGGTTAAAGACGTCTATATGATTGGTCGCCGTGGCCCTGCGCAGGCAAAATTTACCACCAAAGAAGTGCGCGAGCTTGGTGAATTGCTCAATGCCGATATTGTTGTTGATGAAGCTGAAATGCTCATTGATGAAGCCAGTCTTGCCTCGATTGAAAATGACCCCACCACCAAGAAAAACATTGAGGTTTTAACAGGCTTTTCTAAAAAGCCCCTAGAAGGCAAAGATCGCCGTGTAAATATTCGCTTCTTGGCGTCACCTGTTGAAATTATGGGAGAAGGCAAAGTTGAGGCAATTAAGTTAGAGAAAAACAGGCTCGAGCCTAGTGCTGACTACATAAATGCGGTAGGTACAGGCGAATACGAAGTTTTACCTGTGCAACTGGTTTTGCGCAGTGTTGGTTACCGCGGTGTAGCCTTGCCCGAAGTCTCATTTGATGAGCGCCGTGCCGTCATCCCCAATGATAAAGGGGTTGTTCTTGACGCGCCTAAAGGTAAACCCATTGGCGGTGAATACGTGGCTGGCTGGATTAAGCGCGGGCCAAGTGGCGTGATTGGTACCAATAAGGCAGATTCGGCTGAAACCGTTGAGCAGCTTATTGCCTTACAGGGTCAAAGTGATTTGCCTGAAGATAATGATAAAAAGCCTGAGGTTGTGCTCGAGCTTCTCAAAACCCGAGGCGTTCCCTATATTACCTTTGATCAGTGGCTCAAACTAGACAAATTAGAAACTGAAGCAGGTCTGGCTCAAGGTCGCCCGAGGGTTAAATTAACCAATGTAAAGAAAATGCTCGAGGCCGTTGCCGATTAAGTATAGGGAATATAAAGTTAAATGATAATGTTAAAAATAGTGTGTATCTTGGGCGTTCATTCGTCATTC
>JAHEBB010000308.1 GCA_024642575.1 Trueperaceae bacterium
CTTATTAAGGACTTCTCCTAGCGTTGGCTCGAGCCCAAACATGGCTATTTTTGGGCTGATGACGCTTACGGTTCTTCCTTGATCTAGAGGAAGTGTGCCATCATTTAGAATCAGGGTCGTCCCTTGAGCAGCAATTTCATGAGCCAAAAGCTGATGCTCGGCATAATCTGGCAGAGGTTTTTGCTTTCCGTTGATTTGGTAGGTGTTTGTCAAAGCCTCGATACGTTTGATTGATTCATCAATACGAGTTTTTGTAAGCCTGCCTGACTGCACCGCTTGAATTAACGCATCGTAAATTTCTTGTTGCTGCGCTGGTTTATAGCCTACCAACAACAAATCAACGCCGGCTTCAATGGCTAAAACCGCAGCCTCACCCAGACTATAGGTTTGCGTAAGCGCCTGCATATCTAGATAATCACTGATAATGACACCTTTGTAACCAAGCTCATTACGAAGCAAATTAGTCAGAATCAAAGGCGATAAAGTGGCTGGTCGCTGTGAGTCTAGGCTTTCAAATACAATATGCGCCGTCATAATCGCGGGCAGGTTGATAAGTGCTTCAAAAGGTTTAAGGTCTATAGCCTGTATTTCTTCAAAACTTAAGCGAATATGAGGTAACTCAAGGTGAGAATCTGACTCAGTATTACCATGACCTGGAAAATGTTTTGCAACAGGAGCTACGCCAGCCTGACTTAAGCCCTCGCTAAACGCTAGCGCAAATTGGCTGACAAGCTTAGGGTCATCGCCAAAACTGCGAATGCCAATAATGGGGTTATCGGGGTTGCTATTTACATCGGCAACAGGGGCAAAATCCATAGTGATGCCAAGGTAGGCAAGTTCTTGACCCATCGCCAACCCCTGTTTATAAGCCAAGTCAGCGTTCCTTGTGGCAGCAAGCATCATGTTTCCAGGAAACCTTGTGGCATTGTCAACCTGGTAAGTGTTGAAAGGTCCACCCTCTTGATCAAGGCTAAAGATTAAGGGGTAGGTGGACTGCTCTTCTAAACTAGAGATGGTTTCTTTTAGAGAAGCGCTCGAGCCAATGTCATCAACATAAAAGATGAATCCCGAAGGCTGATACAGCTCAAGAAGCTTTTCGGGTTCAAGAACGTTTGCATCAAAAGCAAGAAGCATGAGCCGACCCACCTCGGGTGTTTGAGAAAAGCTAAAAGCCTGGGTCGCAAATACCATTAGGCATCCTGCTGCCCATGTAAATATTGATTGAATAAGGTTTTTCATTTATAGCTACTACCATACGATATGTCATTTGGAAAATTGACATTCAGGGCTTATTTAAAACTATTCAGGTTGTAGTCATAATCATTTGAGGGTCTGGGTTTTCACAAGAGGCTGAATATAAAAATAATGACACTAGCATTTTCATATTGTTAACCGAGTAAAATCGTAGAACTAGCTTATGTATTTGCGTTTTGGTGTTTTACTACTATTTATAATTTCTTTTGCTCAAACCCAAACAGTAAAAGTGGGGGTGGTTTTGCCTTTAACAGGGAGTGATGCCAGTCTGGGGCAGGCTTACAAACGAGCCCTGGATACCTTTCAACAGGTATTCACTACTGAAAAACCTTACTTGCTTAATGCTCTAGAAATTGTTTTGCGAGATAGTGGCTCGAGCCTTGATGGTAGTCAAAGCGAAGTTGAGGAGCTTATAAACGAAGGTGTACAGGCGATTGTTTGCTGCACTGCCGCGGAAGAAGCTGAGCAAGTTTTGCCTTTGGCGGCAAGTTACGGCATACCCCTATTTGCGCTAAGCCCTTTAAGCCCCTTAAGTTCCTGGGGATATTCGCTAGAGGTAAGCGATGAAGATATTATTCGAGCGATTTTTTTAGCTATGGCAGAACGTGGGCAAACAAAACTTGCTGTTATGACCGAAGAAAGTCAGAAAGCAGCGCTCGAGCAAATTTTACGACGACTCTCTGTTCCTGGGGGTGTTGAGGTCATCGACTTAACCACTTACCCTTTTGAAGTTGATGTACTGACACCTGAGGCACTCTGGGTTGCGACGCGTCAGCCTTCAGCTGTTCTTATCTGGGATGACGTTTATCGGGCAAGACTAGCCTATGTAGGTTTGCGTCAACGGGGCTACGAACAAAATGTTTTTGTTCCTCCCAAGCTTTTCCAAGAACCCTGGATAGGCGATTTCTCAGGAGCTTTTAGCCTTGTTTCACCTTTACAATCTCAAACATTAAGTAAAGATGATCCTGCTTATCAAGAGGTCATGAGCTATCAAAATGCCTACCTTAAAGCTTCATCTGATGGCATGTTTAGTGCCGAAGGTGCGGAGCTCTATGACGCCTTAAATGCCTTAGTTTTGGCGCTCGAGCAGGTGCTCAGTTATGGTATTCAAGATGAAGATGCACTAAGGAGTGCCCTACTAGATAGCCTTGGACAATTACGAGAAGTTCAAGGAATAACAGGTAAGTTTGATTTTTCGAAAACGGGAAACAATTTGTTGCCCAACTCCTGGGTGATTGCCAGGGCATCGGGTACGCCTTAAGATTGTAGTTCTATTAATCATTTTTGAAAATTCATTCGCTTTGTTTCTTCGTCTCCAAGTTTCCCAAAACAAATGCGTTTTTTCATATAGCTACCCTTTGGCGTATTCAAGGTAGACTAGATTTAATGTTGGATAAATTAGAAAGTTTAAATCAAGAGTTCAGCCAGCTCGAGCAGAGCCTTGGTGATCCAGAGCTTATCAGCAATCAGGATAGGTACAGGACTGCCATGCAACGCTATAGCGAGTTGACGCCTGTCGTAAAAACCTATCAGGACTATAGTGATGTCCTAAAACGGCTTAGTGAAGCTAAAGAACTGATCAATGACCCCGATTTTTCGGATATGGCCGCAGAAGAACTTGCAGAGCTCGAGCCAAAAAAATTAGATTTGGAAGCGCAGCTGGAAAAGCTTCTTTTACCCAAAGACCCCTATGATGATAAAAACGTGATTATCGAAATTCGGGCTGCTGCAGGTGGAGATGAAGCGAGTTTATTTGCCTCTGAAGTTTTAAATATGTATATGCGTTTTGCCGAGACCCTTGGCTTTAAGGCTGAAGTCTTAGATACGCATACAACAGATGTAGGGGGTCTTAGTAAAGTTTCTTTTGAGATCAATGGTAAAGGTGCCTATAGCAAGTTTAAATTTGAGTCGGGTGTACACCGTGTTCAGCGGGTACCCGAAACGGAAACTCAGGGGCGTATACACACCAGTACGATTACAGTTGCCGTTTTACCAGAAGCTGAGGATGTAGATGTAAATCTAGTTCCTAACGATTATCGGGTTGATGTTTACCGTTCTTCTGGCCCAGGGGGGCAGTCGGTTAACACAACAGATTCCGCGGTACGCATTACTTATAAAGCAGGAACAGACGAAGAGATTGTGGTCATCTGTCAAGATGGCAAATCTCAAATTAAAAACCGTGAAAAGGCATTGACCGTTTTGCGTGCCCGCTTGCTCGAGCGTGAGCGTGAAAAAGCTCAAGCAGAACGCCGCGAGGCAAGATTGGTGCAAATTGGCTCAGGCGAACGAAGTGAAAAGATCAGAACCTATAACTTTCCACAATCGCGGCTTACCGATCACCGTATAGGATTCACCACGCATAGCCTCTCAGACATTATGATGGGAAATATGGGTGAATTGATGTTAGCGCTAAGCGAAGCTGAGCAGGCCGAACGGCTTGATGAATTGGGTCAGGGTGGCACGGCGTGAATTTGTCGTTGCTGCCGCAATTTTGCTCGATAAGATGGGTCGGGTACTCCTGGTAGGCAACGACTGGCAAGGCTTTGGCAATGTGCGCTACACCTTACCCGGTGGCGTGGTAGAGCGAGGAGAATCTACGCTCCATGCACTCGTGCGAGAGGTCAAAGAAGAAACTGGCTTAAAAATCACCTCCATTACACATTTAGCCTATGCGGTTCATGTGGAAGACGTAAAGCGTAACGATAGAGCTGTGTCTTTTGCTTTTTTAGCGCAATATGACGGTCTATTAAATCCAAAAGATCCCGACGGATTTATTGTCGAAGCAAGATTTGTGCCCTTTACCGATATTGCTGATCTTATTCCTATTCCGCCTATTCGAGAACCCTTAATTGCCTATCTTAAAGACCGAGAGCCAGGTAAGTTTTATGCCTATGGCGGCTGGGATGGCCGTGAGATGACCGATATTTGATTGTTTTCGTTTTGCCAACTCTTATGACTCCAGCAATAAAGGTCGCGAGCACAGAACCTTGAATATACAATCCAAATATATTGCTTAGAATCATAGTCATCAGCTCTGATTCAAAACTGTTTAGCGGGAAGAAATCACTTAGCTTATTTTTAGGGCAATAAGTCGTGGAATTGCATTTTATCGGATTATCCTAAAAAGCTTAATTGCCCTGTTTAAACCGCAAAGCCTTCACGGGGATTTGGTCCTTCATAACTATCTTGAGTAAAGGTATAGCGAAGCGTTTTCTTTTCATTGCTATAACTAACGCCTTGCTCATCAATTAACTCGGCAATGTTTTTCTTTTTCATAAGCGGTGTGCGAACTTCGGTAAGGAACTGATTTTGCAATGTCTCAGGTAATGTTGATAGGTGTTTACGGTAAAGTTCTGATTTCTTTAGGGCAACTTTGATCCAGGGGCGACGTAACCACCGTGCCAAAAGTAAGAGAGATTGAACAAAATTACCAACAGCTAAAGCTATCCAAACGCCATTGATGCCGTAACCTTGAGTGATCGCTAGAAAATAAGCTAAGGGTACTGCCACAAACCAACGACCTATCATTGTGAAAAACATGCTTGGTAAGGTGTCGCCTGCGCCGCGCAAAGCGCCATTACTAACCATAGCTATTGCTAAAAACATATAGGACAAGCCGTTTATCCTTAAGTAGGAGCTACCCGCTGAAAGAATAGTAGGCTCTGCACTAGGTTCAAAGAGCAAGACCAGCTGAGGTGCAAAAAAGATTAGAGGAAAAGAGAGCACAAGCATGAGCAAAACGCTAAAAATGATGGCAATATTTCCTCTGAGTTCTGCCTCTTTGGTTTGCCAAGCGCCAAGCGAATTGCCAATGAGGGCTGTTGCTGCAACATTAATGCCTAAAACAGGCATAGATGCTAAGGATTCAATTTGCGAACCTATTGCCAGGGCGGCGGCCCCAAAGGCACCAGCTGAGGTTGAGGTAACGATTCTGACGACAAATACTTGCGTCATATTTCGGACGATGCCCTGCAAACCTGAAGGCACACCGATACCTAAAATATCTTTAAACATCTTTAAATTTGGGCGATAATCAAAACCTTTAAGATGGATAACATTACGGCCGCTATAAAAAAGAATAATGCCCAGTAAAGCACCAATGCCCCTTGAGACAACCGTGCCGAGTGCTGCGCCATCGAGACCTAGCTCGGGAAATGGACCTGGCCCAAACATAAAAATATAATTGAGCAAGATATTAAAGGAATTGATAAGACCCACCAGAATTAGGGGGGTAACTGTATCACCAGCGCCCTGCATAAGTGCATTGATAGAAAAATTAAGGGTAAGGAAGATACCTCCTAAAAAAAAGATGTGAAGATAACTCACGCTATGGGCAATAACTTCATCACTGCTGCCGCTTCCGAGAAAGTGCAAGATAGGTTCGGAAAAAATAAAACCAAACAGGCTTAAAGCAATGCCAAAAAAAAGCGCCAGAATCAGTGTCTGGCGACTTACAAACCTTAAACCTACATCATCCCGTCGCCCTCTTGCCTGTGCTGCTAGGGACATGGTACCTGCCGTTACCGACAAGACACCAACAAGAACCAGAAGTCTTATGACTTGACTCATGCCAATAGCAGCTACCTCTAAGGGGCCAAGGCGACCAATCATAAAGACATCAACGACATTGACAAGCGTTTGTAAAAGGTTCGTAAAAATGACTGGAATGGCAAGCAACCAGACATCTTTTAGAATGGGAAGGTACTGTCTTGACCGCTCGAGCATTGTTAAAGTTTATGCCTGATTTTGTGAATCAGACGTTTACCAAACGTACAAATGACGCTCAAGACCTAGATCTGAAGTTTAATTACTTATTTGGCGAGGCGTCTAGGCTGATAACGTTGAGGCTCGAGCTTAGCCGCGAGGGCATAAAACAGGCTAGCTAGATTATGCTTTAGGTTTGGCCTAAAAAACTCGGTTTGAGGTTTTGGTGTTTCACCAATCATTTCTTTATAACGCTCTCTGGCTAGATAAATAGTTTCAAGATTCATCTCGGTTTCCTTTCTAGTGAATAAAATCACTAAATGAATGTCTTTTTTTAAATTTGTTTGACTTACTTTTTAATTTTTAAGGATTTGGTTGTTAGCAAATCTTTCCCCATTTGGAGGTGGGGTAATCTTATTTGCTAGTAGGAAGCACTTAGCAACCCTAAATTTATAGTGCCATACCTAGCGTATTCGCTATGTAGTTTTGTTTACATAATAAATATCTTTGAAATTTTTGTGTTTCTATAAAAACGGCATACG
>JAHEBB010000309.1 GCA_024642575.1 Trueperaceae bacterium
GCCCACTCAATGCCAGTTTGTCATTTCTTCCTACCTGGGTATAGGCCTCCGCCAGTAAGCCCGAACGCCTGAGTTTGATAGGTTCAATTTCTGCAATTGTTTCGCTTTGATAGCCTCTAGCAAAAAGCGAAGCCTTTACCGTTTCATCTTCTGCCAGCAAGCTCACTTGCAAAACAGGTTCAGGCTGGCGATTTTGCCTATGCCTGAGCAAAGGGTCAACATCACTTAACAAAATATGGCCCTCAGAAATTAGCCTTGCGAGTAGCCAAAGGCTTTGCGCCCAGACTAGCGGCAAATTGGCATTTGGCACTCTTTTTTGGGACCCAGGTTTTTGTTTTTCAGCATTAATAGACTCGAGCGGTACAAAATAAAGTTCTGGCAAAAGTTCAAAGGCATCCGACTTAATGGCGACCTTTTCTAAAGCCGCCAAATAAGCTTGGCTTTGCTCAGCATCGTTTCGAAATAAACCATCAATTGCGAGATAGGCATAAAAAAGCGGCCACTCCGCTTCGATATGTTCAAATTGTCTTAGTTCTTCGGCTTCGTAGTGCAACCTGTGTGGGTCTTCTAAAACAGTTTGGTGGCCATCCCTTAAAAACCGCTTTAAACCATAAAGACCTGAAAGATTTTCAATGATTTTTTCTCTGGTTCTTTTGCTTAAGTCCTGATCATCAACGGCAAAAGCTGGGAAACTTATGGCAGATAAAAGCGCAGCGTCTACTTCTTTAGAACTTGACTCTCTGGGCAAAAGCGCCTCGAGCGTAATTCTTGCCCTAGCAATATCATCGGGTAAGACATGAATGACGCTACTTTGACCCCCATCAACCCCAAACAGATTAAAACCTGCCAGCGCCTCGAGCGCTGCTTTTGCCATAGCAACTGAGCTAGCATTTAACTCAGCTTCACCATGATTGGTTTTATCGCCTCGCTCCCAAATACCATAATCAGGGGTGCGGTAAGCCTGAGAAATATAAAAGACCAGATTCTGGATAAAATTGACTTCATCAAGGGTATAAATAATGGACAAACCAGAAGCTGTCATTTGTGCCAGCATCAGGAGGTAAAGTGAGGTGGCATCAAGTTGCAAATGCCCCCAGGCATTATCTGCAACCACCACATTTCCTGTCGCGGTATCGTATTTGGCGTGGAGTGCCATAAAGGGGTCAAGTGACTCCTTAAAGGCTTCAACCTTTGCTGATTGCCGCATCATGGCTGATAAAAGACCACGCATCAGTTTGATAACCGAATGCTCGAGCTCGTAAACTTTATCGGCATGCTCATCTTGCTTGCGGTAGGCCAAGGCAAGTGCCCAGACCGCCATAATGCTATAAACATTATCTCTAACCCAGGCGTCCCGATAATCGCCATGTTCATTGACATCTGTGCTTGCTGGAAGTAGGCCAGTTATTGGATGCTGACGAGATAATATAACTGTCGCTACCTCAGCATAATAGCTGCTTAGTTTTCTGCTTTCTGCCATGAACCCTTCTAACTTGTTTTCTAGGATTTTGCAAGCCACTCATTTTTATAATTTGTACTCGAACCGTTTTAAAACTGAGCCATAGACATTGATTAACCAGTAAGTAGCACTTAATCAATAATAACACTGGTTCAGACGGATTCATTGGAAAAATTTTGCACTTTTCTAAAATGACCTTCGTAACGCATAAAATAAGAAACTCCGCCAATTGGCGGAGTGGGTTGGGTCACTTAACACCGAAACCTACCAGATTAATTGCTTAATCGATCACTTAGTTTGCGCTGCGACCATTTTTGGTAAGCATCCAGGTCTCGTTTGATTTTCTTTGCCGTCGTGCGTTTTTGTACATCTTCGTGACTGGTACTAAAAACTCGTAACCATTTAAGCATATAGGTCATAACCTCCATTATGACTGCCTTAGTTATACTCTATTTCTCTCATACTTTGGTAGTGTCTATCACGATAATTTGACTATTAAAATAACAAATCCAAATTTGAAACTGAAATCAATGATTGTTGGTACTGAGGATTTGTTTTTGGTAACGAGAATTGAAAGGGTCAGTTAAGTTCTTTAATGCACAGAGATATTTCATCCTAGCCAACTGCTTTATGCTATCTAAACAAGCGTTCTAGGCTCGAGCTGTACCACACATACAATTCTTTTGCCAAAAACTAAAGTAAAGTAAAGAAAGCATGCAAGTTGTTAACAGCGCTTTGGATCTTTCTCTTAAAGACAGCATAATTTGTATAGGTAATTTTGATGGGGTTCATCTTGGTCATCAGATGTTACTTAAACATATGCAAGAGGAGGCAAAGTTAAAGCAAAAGCCTGGGATAATTCTGACCTTTTTTCCTCCGTCTAAGAACTTTTTTAGCGGGACACCCTTTTTAAGTACGCAAGAAGAAAAGCTCGAGCTATTTCAAGCCTTTAACCCTGAAGCAGTGATTGTCATTGCCTTTAATGAAGCTTATACCAAGACCCCCAAAGAAACCTTTTTGTCAGATATTGCCTGGCTCGAGCCGCAAATGATTATTGTAGGTGAAAATTTTCGCTTTGGGCACGAGCGTAAGGGAAATCTCTATGATCTTAGTAAGCACACCAGTAGGCTCGAGGTCTTTAATTTAAAACATGGCGAAGGCGAAGCCATTAGTTCGACCCGTATTCGTGAACTCTTAAGTCAAGGGGATGTCGCTGGGGCTAACCTCTTGTTGGGTAGAAACTATAGCGCAACAGGTACAGTTATAAAAGGAGACCAGCGAGGTAGGAGTATTGGCTTTCCTACTGCCAACATAAAACTTAACCCGCATAAAGCCTTGCCTATTGGGGTTTTTGCCGTAACTGTTAAAACCTCACACGGAAGCTATAAAGGGATGGCAAATGTTGGCCCCCGACCAAGCTTCCCCAATGACCCTCCTGCTTTAGAGGTCAATCTATTTAACTTTGACACCTCCCTTTATGATGAAGAAATAAGCGTATCTTTTGTTAAACATTTGCGTAGCCAAAGAAAATTTAATAGCCTCGACGATTTAAAAAACCAACTTGCCGAAGATAGGGTCGCCGCTTTAGAAGCGTTATAACTTCAACACTTAATTGCTATGAGCTAGCTTCAATCATCAAACGCAAATTGTTTTGGTAAGAGTTCTTTTGAGACTGCTAATGCTAAAGACGTTCTTCGTTAAGCATAAAGGTTTGCAGAATTGGAATCTGACGAATCCTCGTCTTGATACGATAGTCTTTCTAAAATCTACTAAGAATATTTACTGCCGTTTTTGCAACCTATTTGTCATCTATGGATTCCAGCCTCCCCAGCCTTCGCTAAGGCTTAAGGCGGAATAACGAATGTAAACACAAAACGCAACTCGCTTCTAACATTATCTTTTACCTTGGGATTCCCTATCCTACTCTAATGTTTGCTAAATACCATTATATTTTCTGCTCCTAACACTAGAACCCTTCTCTTAGGTAAGACCAACCTATGCTGCCTATCCCCTATTCACGCTAAACACCTGCGGTATAGTGATTTATGCTTATTTACGGAAAAAATGCAGTTATTGAAGCCTTAAAAGAAGGCCAAGTTGTCCAATTGTTTATTGCCCAGGGTATAAACCCAGCCACCTTACGTGACTTAGAAAAACTTGCCAAGCAATATGACGTTCATTTAAAACAAGTTCCGCGTATTCAACTTGATCAAGAACTCAAGACGACTCATCATCAAGGCATCGTGGCTGAACTGCCCGATATGAAATACTCGGAGCCTGATGCACCGTTTCAACTTGCCAAAAAACGAAGCGAAAGATTGCTGCTTGTACTGCTTGACCAATTGAGCGATCCACGAAATTACGGTGCCATCATTCGTAGTGCTGAGGCTTTGGGGGCGCATGGCGTTATCACAGAGGAACGCCGAAGCGTTCCCTTATCTGCGGTGGCTGTTAAAGCGTCAGCAGGGGCAAGTAGCTATCTTCCTTTGGTACAGGTCAAAAACCTGCCACGCTACATTGATGAACTTAAAGATAAAAATATTTGGGTTTATGGCGCTGCGGGTGAAGTTGCTACAGGACCAGATGACTTTGACTGGAATCGAGATGTTGCCCTGGTCATAGGCTCAGAAGGTACAGGGTTAAGACGCTTAGTGCGTGATAAATGTGACGATATGGTGTCAATTCCCTTAAAAGGTCAAATTAATTCACTGAATGCCTCGGTCGCAGCGGCTATCTTAATCTATAGCATCGTGAAAGCGAGGACCTAAGTGCCCAAATTTAAACCCGACCATCTGCTCGAGCTTAGTTTTGTATCGAACCCTGTTTTAAGCCCAAAAGGAAATCTGGCAATAACGGTACAAACGACTATTGAAAAAGATGCCGAGGATATTCCCTTTTACCAGAGTCATATATTTAGTCAGGACTTAAGACGCAAAACTGCCAAGCAACTGACTCGCTCAGGTATTGCTAACACACAACCCGCTTTTAGCCCCAACAGTAAACAGCTTGCCTATCTTTCCAAGCAAAACAAAGACAACCCCGTGCAACTCTACTTACTCCCTTTAGAGGGCGGCGAGCCCGAGTGTTTAACCAGCTTTAAAGCTGGGGTAACAGCTTTTTGCTGGCATCCCGATGGCTCTCAGATTGCCTTTTTGTCACGGGGTGATTACAAGGCAGAAACGGGTAAAGCCAGAGATATTAGCAAACTTCGTTTTAAAGGAGAAGGCATAGGTCTCTTACCTGAACAAACGCAGCAAATTTATCTGCTCGAGCTAAAAACCAAAAAAAGCGAAGCCCTGACCAAACAAACTGAAGAGATTAGCGAATTAGAGTTTAGCCCAGAGGGTGAGTATCTTTATTTTGCTAGCGGAGACGAAGCCAAGTTTGCTAAAGAATGGCAAAAAACAATCTTTCGCTTAAGTCTCAAAAACCAAAAACTTAAGCGCCTTTTAGAGCATGCTGGCTTGGTAGCCAACCTCTCGGTTAGCCCCGATGGGAAAATGCTGGTCTTTAATGCCCCTTGCCGCTGGGATGTCTTTGCTAGCCCCACAGGACTTTACTCCCTAAGTACCAAAGGTGGCGAAGCAAAGCTTTTAACAGCAGAGCTAGACGCCATACCGAGTATCGGTTCAGATAGCCGTTATGGGCAATACTCCAATAAAGCAGTTTGGCTTGATGCTGAAAATGTCGTTATTAATATTAATCAAAATGCTACCAGTAGTTTAACAAAACTCAATCTAAACTCTGGCACGCTCGAGCCTCTCTATCATGACAAAGTGGCTATAAGTGCATTTACGGCACAAGGAAAGAAACTGCTCTTTACCGCTGAAACCCCAACACAACCAGGAGAGCTGTTTTTAAAAGACGGCGAAACGCTGACCCAGCTTAGTAAAGTTAATGCCAAATTTGCCAAAAAATATGACTTTCAAATGCCGACAGAGCCCATTTCGCTTAAAACGGACTCGAGTCATGAAATTAGCTACTGGAAGCTCGAGCCGCAAAAACCACGCAAAGATCACGCACTTGTTATTCAGGTTCATGGTGGTCCGCATACCAATTATGGCTATGGCTTTATGCATGAGTTTCAAATGCTGGTAGCGGCTGGCTACACGGTAATTTATGGCAACCCAAGAGGGGGCTCGAGCTTTGGGGATGACTTTGCCACTACCCTACTTGGTCGCTACGGAACCATTGATGCTGATGATGTCTTGGCCATAGCTCGGCATACCAAAGCGCATCATAAGAAAAAGAATGCACCTATTCACCTAACGGGTGGCAGCTACGGCGGCTTTATGACCAATTGGCTGGTTGGTCAAACCGAAGAGTTTCGCTCAGCAGTAACGCAGCGCAGCATTTGCAACTGGCTATCCTTTTTTGGCACCTCTGACATAGGTAGCTGGTTTAGCCCTATTGAGGTAAACGG
Organism: Trueperaceae bacterium; assembly: GCA_024642575.1. GTDB lineage: Bacteria > Deinococcota > Deinococci > Deinococcales > Trueperaceae > JAHEBB01. The sequence goes on from JAHEBB010000309.1 coordinate 5,883, forward strand.
CAACCCTTGGGACAATACCGATTTACTCTGGCAGCAAAGCCCTTTAAAACATGTTGCCAAGGTGAAAACACCCACGCTTGTTATTCACTCCGAAGAAGATCACCGCTGCCCCATAGAACAAGGTGAGCAGTTTTACACTGCGTTAAAACTCTTGGGTAAGGTTGACACCAAGTTCGTCCGAGTTCCTGCGGAAAGTCATGAACTCTCGCGCTCAGGGCGACCAGACAGACGCATTAAACGCCTAAATGAAATCATAGGCTGGTTTGAAGCCCATCCTTAAAGAACACACACCCTATTTTTACTCAACCTTAGGTACCAGGTCCTTTTTTAGAAAGAAGTTTTTATGGCAAAAAAGAAAGTCGCACAATCTTACGACTATGATGTGATCGTTATTGGTACAGGGCCAGGGGGCGAAGGTGCGGCCATGCAAGCCATCAAAAGTGGTAAGCACGTTGGGGTCATTGAGCGTTATAAACAAATTGGTGGCGGCTGTACGCACTGGGGAACCATTCCTAGTAAGGCCTTAAGACATGCTATTCATCAGATGACCAATACTCGAAAAACCATGCTCGCCAATAACATTCAGCTCGAGTTTGAGTACCCAAAACT
>JAHEBB010000310.1 GCA_024642575.1 Trueperaceae bacterium
TTTTGGCGGGCCCTGCAACCACTGTGCCCTGCGCTAAAACGGAGCAGGGGCTATCGGTCGGACTTATGGTTGCGACTGCGCCCTATAGCGAAAAACTGAGCCTGTCGATTGCTTCTTTAATTGAGGAGCGAGTTTAATGCAAAACCAAGGCTAAGGTTTCGGCAATCAGAGCAGGGGTTTCTTCGCCTTCAAGCTCAACGGTGTTTTTGGTTTTGAGCAAGGTGCGGCCTTCGCCTTTGGGTTCAGCTGAAACAATCACTGCATGGTTCCTTATGCGACAACCGACTTTAACAGGGCTTAGAAATCGCACTTTATCCAGCCCATAATTTATGACAGTTACATCTGGTGGAAAACTCCTTAGTTCTTGGGCAAAGTGTGCCAGCAAAGACAGCGTTAAAAAACCATGGGCGATGGTTGTGCCATAAGGGCTTTCTGCTTTGGCTCGGGCTTTATCTATATGAATCCACTGGTGGTCTTCTGTTACATCTGCAAATTGATTGATGCGCTCTTGAGTAATCAAAAGCCAGCTACTTACGCCAAGGTCTTTGCCTGCAAATTCTTGAACCTGAAAGTTTGACATGTCTTAAGTTTACATGGCTTCTAAAGAACGTTGTTTTTCTGTGCCCATTACCCGAATGGCAGCCAAAAAGCCCACGATGACTTTAACCACAATATCTGTCAAGATGACTTCGCGCATCCAGGCAGCCGTTGCCCATTCTTCACCATAAAATGCCAGCACTGTAAACACAATGGTATCAATCGGGATACTCACGGCGTTAGAGGTTGTGACTCGAGTTATCCAGCGCCGATCAATAAAACGCTGATAAACCTCGGTATCGGCACCTTCTGAGAGGATAATGGCTAAAAAGCCAACGGCAACATAGCGAAGCGGTGTGCCTAAAGATAGTGCCACCACAATGTTACTAAGGGCAGCAATACCAATCATGAGGTAAGCGTAGCGCTTGCCATACTGATGCACACGGTCACGCTGGGTAAAGGTTACGCCAAAAAACAGCGTGCCGACATTTACCAAACCATAAAGGGGTAAAGGAATAAAGCTATCAAAGGTGTAATTTGCCAGTAGAGTACAAACAATGTAAACGAGCATGGCAGCTATAAGCGCAGCGTTTTTGGGGAAGAGTCGAGGTAAGATAAAAGCTGTAATCAGGGCAACCAAAGGCGCTAAAACGTACCAACTTGCCCCAGGTGCTAAGCTGCGTATGAAAAAGAAAAGGACTGCATTTAGGAGGATGGCTAGGGTTAGGCTCGAGCCTTTTATCCTCTCAGTTTCATTGGCTAGTAAGCCCATCAGCGGGCTAACAAACAACAGGCCAAAAAACACGATCACTGCAACTGGGAGCTGCGGAAACGGATTTTGCCCAAACTGAGAAAGTTTAAAAAGCAGTAAACAAGCAGCCTGAATAAGCAAGCTTAACGTGACATAAAAACCAGAACGTAACCAAAACATAAGAGGTACTCCAAGAGTAGATACATTGGGCGGTAATGTCACCTCCCGCCAGTCGGAGAGTATAGCTTATTTTGAGAGAACTTAGGTAATCACTCGAGCTAAAGTTAAAGTAAAATGTTGGCAAATTATAAGGTTGTGATTAAACGATGCCAATAAGCATAAAAAATCAGGAAGTCGAGTCTTTGCTTAATGAAATTATTGCTATAACAGGGGAAGGCAAAACAGAGGCTATAAAACGTGCTCTACAAGAACGCAAAAATAGAATGGGTCTTCAATGCAGTGAAAATAAAGAAAAGCAATTACTCAGCTTTCTAAAAACTGAGGTTTGGCCCCAGATTCCTGAGCATCTTTTAGGAAAAGGGATTTCTCAAGAAGAGCAAGATAAGATGCTAGGTTTTGAACAAACAAAAGGGTAATTTTGCTCTTTGTAGATATTGGACTACCAGCTTTTTGAGCTCGAGCTTGATAAGTTTGCATGAAAGATGTCGGTTTCTATTTGTTTATTGAAGGCAAAAAGTACTCTAACTGTTTATCTTCCAATTGGTAAAGGGTTTTCAAGGATAGTCATGCTAATCAAAAATAGGAATACTACACTCCAAGGTATGCCTAATTTCTCTTTAATTCTTAGCTTGAAGATTGCCAACATTACCCTAGCCAATTGCGCGTCATACTGTAAAACTGGAATTTAAGTAATGCGTTTGGGTAATTGTTTGATACTCAAACTAATAAAACATGTCAAAATACCCTCTCGGAGGCTTTAATGTCAGATTTAACAACTCGCTCAGTAAATGCGATTCGTGCACTTGCCATTGACGCGACAGAAACGGCAGGTTCGGGGCATCCAGGTATGCCTATGGGCGCTGCTGCAATGGGCTATACCTTGTATAGACGTGCTATGCGCCATAATCCTAAAAACCCAAAATGGTGGAATAGAGATCGTTATATTCAGTCAGCGGGTCACGGCTCTATGCTTGCCTACTCACTTTTGCATTTGAGCGGTTACGCGCTGCCTATGGATGAATTGCGTCGTCACCGTCAGTGGGGGAGCCTTACGCCCGGTCACCCAGAGCTTCATCATACCCCTGGAGTAGAAATGACCACCGGCCCTTTAGGGCAAGGTCTGGCAACATCCGTGGGATTTGCACTAGCTGAGGCGCATCTGGCAGCAAGTTTTAACAAGCCAGGCTTTGAACTGTTTAACTACCACACCTACGTAATAGCCAGCGATGGTGATTTTATGGAAGGTATCACCTCTGAATCTAGCTCATTAGCAGGTCACTGGGGTTTGGGCAAACTGATTGTGCTCTATGATGATAACAAGATTACCCTTGACGCTGCCGCAGATGTTTCTATGACAGAAGATGTCTTGGCACGCTATCAGGCGTATGGTTGGCACACCAGTAGAGTTAGCGATGGGAATGATGTCGAAGCGATTACCAAGGCCGTCAATGAGGCTAAGGCTGTTACCGATAAGCCCAGTTTGATTGCCGTGAGAACCATTATTGGGTTTGGTGCACCGGGGCAGGGCTCGTCTAAAGTTCACGGATCTGCACTGGGTGAAAAAGCTGCCACAGAAACCAAAGTTAACCTGAATATTGATTGGCCAGCATTTAGCGTGCCCGATGATGTCAAAGCTGATTATGCAGAAATTGTTAAAGCAGGTGCTGAGGCTGAAGCCAAGTGGAACGAGTTGTTTAAGGCTTATAAAGCTGAGTATCCAGATTTAGCTGCTACTTTAGAGCGCATGATGGCAGGCAAAATGCCTGAAAACCTAGAAACTGATATGCCCATCTATGCCCCAGGTAGCGTTATGGCAACTCGCAACGCTTCAGGTAAAGCCATTAACTTTTTTGGAGTTAAAGTACCTGAACTGGTAGGTGGCTCGGCTGACCTATCAGGTTCAACCAAAACCACCATGGACAAAGAAAGCATTTTCCAAAAAGATAACCCAGCAGGTCGCAATGTCTTTTTTGGTGTGCGTGAACATGCGATGGCAGCCATTGTCAATGGTATGACGATTAGCGGGCTTAGAGGCTATGGGGGCACCTTCCTTATGTTTGCTGATTATCTGCGCCATAGCCTGCGATTAGCTGCGCTTATGGGTACGCCAAGTCTGTTTGTTTTTACCCATGACAGTATTGGCGTTGGGGGAGATGGTCCTACGCACCAGCCTATCGCTTCGGTTATGGCACTTCGGGTTATTCCTAATGTGGTAGTGCTTCGCCCTGCCGATGCCAATGAAACAATGCAAGCCTGGGCTTTTGCCCTTAAACATACGGATGGGCCAGTAGCCTTTATTTTTTCAAGGCAAGATTTACCAAATCTAAATGTACCTGCGGGTAGTGTTGCAAAAGGTGCCTATATTCTGGCAGATTCAGAGGCAGCACCTGAAGCGATTCTCATTGCGACAGGCTCAGAAGTACAGTGGTGCCTTGAAGCTAAGACTCAGCTCGAGGCAGATGGTATTGCTACACGTGTGGTAAGTATGCCCAGTATGGAGCTTTTTGACAAGCAAGATTTGAGCTACAAAGAAAGCATTTTGCCCGATTATGTGAAGACTCGAGTCTCTATTGAGGCAGGGGCAACGCTGGGTTGGTACAAATACGTGGGCTTAGACGGTGCAGTTATTGGCGTTGATAAATTTGGAGCCAGTGCCGAAGGTGACAAAATTATGGAGGAGTACGGCATAAGTACTGCTAACCTTGTGAAAACCGTTAAAGGGCTTATCAAAAAGCAAGGCTAAACTTCTTGTGTGCACTATGAAGTAAAGCTAAAACTTGTCCTACTAAAGCTGGAAGCTTTCTCATGGCACCCTTGCTAAACTAATCTAAACCTACTGCCAAGTATACATACTTGGCAGTTTCCCTTTAGGAGTTATTATGTTGAAAAAAGTCTGGTTTGCCGCTATTTTTCTGCTCGGTAGTGCGTTTGCTCAGCCACTTGCTGATTTACTGCCTGCTGAGACATTTTTTGCCTTGGGTGCTCGTAACCTTAGCGGTGAAGAAGCTCGAATCCAACCTTTTATTGATGAGTTTAATCGGCTCGAGCTTGGCGCAGCCCTTACCAAGGTATTTGAACCTCAAGCAACCGAAGACACAACTTCTGCGGAAACGGGCAGTGCTGACGCGGGTAGTACTGATACGAGCAGCACTGACGCGGGTAGTACGGAAACGGGTAGCACTGAACCTGCCCCGATGACCGCAGCGCTGCCTGAAGAATTAAAAGGTATAGGCCCTCTTGACTTAATGGGCAACGAAGCCTGGATTAGCCTCTCAATTTCCAGATTTAACCCTTTACCCGTTTTAACTTTGATTAGCCAATTATCTGATAAGGCTGCGGCTCAATTTGATACTGCCTTAACCAAGGCGCTGTCTGGCGAAGGCATAGAAACCGAAACAGAAGGCTCTATGACCTTTTACCAGCAACTTATTACTTCAGAAAAAGCACCGCCTATTCCTCTGGTTTTTGCCAAAGAAGGCAATTTGCTTATGCTCAGTACCCATCCAGACACGATGCGCGGTGTTTTACGCCAGCTTCAAGGATCTAAAGACCCTAGTTTTGCTGATACCGAAGCCTATCAAAAGACCCTTGCGAAGCTCGAGGGTAATTTTATGGGTTACCTTGATTACGCCCAGTTACCTGCGGCCCTTAGCACCTATACCAAAGGCTTGGGCTTTGACAAATTAGTGAGCCGTTTAACAGAAGCCTTTGAAACAGCTGGCGTAAGTGCGGGCGTCTTGCGCTTAACGGATGCAGGTATGGAGTCTGAAGGTTTGCAGGCTTATGATCCTATGGGTAAAGATAAAGAATTATTGGCACTGTTAAAGGCTGACACCAAAGCTGACGAGCAAGTTTTACGCTTTTACTCTAAAGATGCTTTAAGCTTCTCTGCAGGTTCGGTAAATCTGGCGGGTTGGTGGAACTACCTTAACGGTATTTCAGAAAGTACGCCCGAACTTGGAGGCAGCTTAGACGAGCTCTTGCAAGCCTTTACAGGTATCAATTTGCAAGAGACGGTATTCAATTGGACAGGTGACCAATTTGCCAGCATGACCACAAAGGTTGCCGAAGTAGCTGCGCCAGGGGTTGCTGCCACTAACCTTTTAGGCGATCAGGTTTTCATGATTCAAGCTAAGGATGAGCAAAAAGCTGCAGAAGGCTTGAGCCAACTTTTTAGCAGTGCCAGTCAGGGTATAGCCGCCTTTGCTGACCCCAGTGGTGGGGCAGGAAGTGCGAAGACAGAAACGCAAGAAGTCAATGGGATAACGGTTACCAGTTATGAAATAACCAGTGGTGTCAAGCTGAGCTACGCCATCACAAAGGGCTATGTGCTTATTGCGACTTCCGATGATGCACTAGCGACCGCATTAAATGCTTCGGGAGAAGCTGGGTTTGCGGCTTCATTACCAGAGTTAGCAACGTCGTACAGCGTGACAGATAATCAGCGCAGTGTGCGTGCCAGTGCCCAGCAAATGATTAGCCAGTTGCAGCTTGCTGCTGGCTTTGGTGGCGCTAGTAATCTTAACTTTGATGCGGTCGATGAGGCCAGTCAGAAGCTCGAGACATTTGTGCAGTTTATTGCCGAACGTCTTGGTACGAGTACAAGTTACAGTGAGCAGCACGCCGAAGGTATCTATAGCTTTAGTCAAAGTGAGATTGCTTGGTGAAACCTTACTTGGTGAAATCCTAATGAAGTAAGGATGCGTTTCAGAAGTTGTTACTGCAAAAGAAAATAGCCTTTTTTAACAAAATACAAATCCCCTCAGTGATTATGCTGAGGGGATTTGTATTAAGGAGGTTAAAGGTTTACTGAATGGTTAACTGAGGAACGGTAATACGAGCGTCTGAAAATTTAACTTCAAGATCAAAAGTGCCGTGTTTGCTGACATCTAGCTTAAATTGACCAAAACTATCTAGACCTGAGTGGGCAATTTCGCTGTTGTTTTGGTACAAGATAATATGTGCATCTTGATTTGGCTCGAGCCCGGTGCTAAGCATGA
>JAHEBB010000311.1 GCA_024642575.1 Trueperaceae bacterium
CACGTAGACAGCACCAAAACCCCTGACAACAGCAGGTTCAGAGCTTCCTGGCACAAAGAAGGTCAAATCTGCACTATTACTGCCAACAGGTGAAAAAAGCTTTTCCTCGCTAAAGGTCACGAAGCTGTCAACATACCTTGGGTTGATATTGCCAAAGCGAACCAAAGTCCCGGTTGGATTATCGCTATCGGCGCTAACCATTAAACCCGTTCCTGGGGTGCTAAGAACAGCACCTCTGGCTCTGGGTGATTCAAAGGCGTTAAAGAAATCAGGCGTGTAAAAATTGGGAGCTGAAAGCTCGTCAGGGATACTATCCCAGTTAATTTCGCGGAACCCCGTAGGTTTAGAGCCTGGTTCGCCGCCGTTGTTTGTGCCACCTAAAGCCTGACGATAATTCTCAACAGTGTTTGTAATGTCACCAGTTCCAGAAATGATGACTGGCTCAGTTGACTTGGGTGCGCCGGTGGGTACACAGGCAGAAAGTGTAAGCGCTACGAATACACCGATATATCCATGATTTTTAAACATATTTCCTCCATAAAGTTTTTAAACGGGGTAACTAGCTAAGGTGCAAAACGGGCAATACCGAGTAGTCCTTTTACAATTATGCGTCCCTTTGAGTCTAGTAAAGATTGTGAGATCGAACTCCCAAGAATAGGTTGTAACTCGACTTTGCCATCGTTAGAAAAACTGGTGTCAAGTACACCGTTTTCCGTCAGGCGAATGAGGAAGTTTGTTTCATTTGTATTGTTATTGAGTATAACCATAACGAGTTTGTTGTCTGCCTGAACCTCGAGCCCTCTTGGACTAAATACGTCAAAGCCTAGTTCAGTGTTATTGGCTAAAAGCTGACCATCCCCAGAGAAACTGGTGTCAAACTCACCAGCAGGCGTAACTCGAGCCATGGTTAGAAAAGTCGGTAGGGCATCACCCGCAACTACAACGCGATTAGCCCGATCAAGTTCAATTTCTCCAAACCGATTAAATTGTGGAAACGCTAAGTCAACAAAACCATTGCCGCTAAAACTTGAGTCGAGCGCGCCATTGGCAAGCAAACGAACAATAAGACTAACGTGACTAGGGTTGACATTTCTTGCTGCCAATACCAGCTTGCCATCACTTTGCTCTTCGATATCATTAATTTCTTTCAGGATACTTAGACTAAGTCTTCCTGCAGTTCCAAACCCTGTATCCAGTCCTGTACCATCTGCCTTAATAAGGTATAGAAACGCTCCCGTACCATTATTAAAAGTAGTAGCTATCAGGATTTTGCCCGAACTAAGAGGCTTTAATGCTTTTATATCTTCGTTACTAATCGTTTTAGGAATAACAAGCCTACCATTACCCCCAAAGGTTGTATCTGCTGCACCATTGGCAGTGTGCCTAAAAACGACAAGGCTACTGTTGGCTGCTGCACCAACCTGGTTTGTAGCTATAACTATGCGGTTACTCTTATCTACGTCTAGTTTTAGTATATTCAAACTAACAATGTTGGGGTTAAAGGTTACTAACCCATTGGTTCCAAAACCTGTATCCTGACTACCATCCGTATTAAATCGCTTTAGGGTAAAAACCTCATTCACCTTATTGACAAACACAATTTTATCCGTCGATTGTAAAGCAATAAAACCTAAAACGTTTGGAATATTATTTGCAGCATCACCAATCTCTAAAACGCCATCTCCCGCAAACGTGGTGTCGAGACTTCCCGAAGGGAGTTTTATCGTAATAGTCAAATTGGCTGACTTAGAAAGCGTCCCTGCTAAACCTGTTATTTTTGCTTGAAAGGGTTGGTTTAAAGGAGATGCCGACACAGTTACAATGTTCAAACTGCCTAGCAAACCCGAACTTATAACAGGAGCAGCAGAAACCCTTTTTAGTTGCGTTTGGCTGGTATCTAAGGTCAAGCTAATCGATTGGTCAAAGCCCTTTATTCTCGAGATAAAAACGGGAAACGGTTGGCTACCTCTTTGACTAAGATTTAGACTTAAGGCAGAATTGAAAATTTTAAAGGTAGGGTTAGCGGGTTCAGCGGTCACGGTCAAACTTACAGGTAAAAGCTTGGTCGTCGTATTAACCTTTACCTCGACTTTAAAATCATAACTGCCCAGCACAGTTGTTGGGCTTACAATGAGGGTCATCAGGGCAGTTTTGTCATTACCCTTATCACTCAGCGGGCCAAAACTGGCTGTGACGCCTGTGGGTGCTCCTTGCAAGTTAAGGCTCGGTGTCGCACTTGTTGGAACATTATTTATTGAAATCAACATCCCGGTTTTGGAATTTGCAGGTACATTAAGAATTGAGGGTTGCACCGAAGCATTCAAAAAGAGTGCGCCAATAGTTAAGTTTAATTGAACCGTTTGTTGGGTCGTTAATTCTTGAGAACCCATTATCTGACTCGCCAGGCTACTACTCGCTACTGCCTGGGTTTCACCTAACAAATCAATCTTATAAGTTCCTGCTTCAACCAAATCATCAGCGCTTAAGATCAAGGTGCAGTCACCATTATCGGTATCTCTTGACCAGCGTTGGCTGACACCAACCGGTAAGTTATCTAAAAACATTTTGACCGTATCATCAAAATCCTGATCTCGGTTTAATTTTACCCAGATAGAGGTTTCTCCACCTGGGGCAAGCTCGAGCGTCTTGAGGGCAGGCTCGAGCGTAAAGTCTGGATTATCTGAAGGGCTAATTGGCTTGTTACAGGACAAAAGCGTAACAAGAATAGTCATTGCGATAATTGAAATCCTAAATTGTCGTGACACAAAAAACCTCCACAAAACGTGTTGCCTTTCTCAAAACACTGTTCTATTTATGACTATGCGTGCATAATTCAACGCTAAAACCTTAATTCCAAAAAGCTTAGGTTCTGTTATCAAATTCCTTTCTTAGAGCAAAGTTGCACCTTAGATTAGGTAAGAACTAGCTTAAGAATCTCATCGTCACACAGGCGTCACACCAAGAAAGTGTGTCTATTTCCGCCTTTTTGAAAGCGAAAATCCAACTCTCCTTGATGACTTAAATGGCATATACCAAAGGGTATAAGAACTCTATAGGTTGTAAAAGTAGCTTTGGTAAGGTTGCAAAAACCACCAAAAGTTAGGTCGAAAACCTATCAAAAGTCAGGTGCAACGAGCAACTTAGAACTTTATGATTATTCAAGGACTTTATGGACATAAATCAAACTTTAGCCTGGGCCTCCAAACACAGCTTATTTATAGATAAAGCTCACTGGTCTGTAGCTGGATATTTTCAAAAAGATGGTTTAAAGACCTTGCTAAAAGGTTGTTTACAAGTAAGTCCAAACGACTCAAGATGCCAACTGACAACGGACTTATATGATGCCGCCAACGGGCTGCTCTTGCTGCAAAGGCATAGTAAGTTGTCTGGATTTAAACAAGCAAGTAATATCTGGCATGATGACGTAGGAAGTTACGGTAATCTATCCGGTCGTTTTAGCATTATCGATGAAACCTTGCTGGTAAATCTTGTAGATAAACAAAATAATTATCAAAGTTTTGAATCTTTACTCAAAGTATTTGAAGAAGAGTATGAGTTAAGAGGTGTCCTTTATCAGGGCACAAAACGGATTATGGTCTGGAGGCTCGAGCTGGTTAAGCTAGCTGTCCCTTGCTAAACCGTGTTTATGAGCATAAAGTGCCGCCTGGGTGCGGTCTGCCAGTCCAAGCTTATCTAAAATGATACTGACATAACCTTTGATAGTACCTTCACTTAAAAAAAGAGATTGGGCAATCTTTTTGTTGCTGTTTCCTGAGGCTATCAGTTTAAGAACGTCTAATTCTCTAGAGGTCAACTGGGCATGAGGTGCCTGCTCTTGCAGGGTTGATTTCAAAAGCTGTTCCTGAGCCTCAGGGTGTAAACTTACCTTTCCGGCCGCGCCTCGTTTGATTGCCAGAATTAAGTCAGCACGCAAGATATCTTTGAGTAAATACCCAACAGCACCTGCTTGCATGGCTTCTTGCACCCTTAATTCATCGCCAAAACTGCCAGTAAGCATAATAATTTGTACCTCAGGATGCTGGTTTTTTAAAGCTCGAGTCAGGTCTATACCATTACCATCGGGGAGCACCAAATCCATAAGTACGACATCTGGCTTAAGGCGTGCTACCTCTCGGAGCGCTTCTTTTGAATTGGCAGCTTGACCCACCAAATCAATATCATCGGCTTCACCCAGAAGCAAGCGCATACCTTCACGAACGACCTCATGATCATCTACGACTAGAACCCGAATCTCATCTGGCATGACAACACGCTCCTAGCGCCTCTTTTGTAGCGGAATTTTAACCGTAATCTCTGTGCCGCTTGCCTTACCTGAGCTTATCTCAAAAGAACCTCCCAATGCCTCGGCACGTTCTTTCATAATGACCAAACCAAAGTGATTCTCTTTAGGCTCTGCAGGGCTAAAACCTGCACCATTATCCTTAATATTAAGGTAACATGCCTTTTTATCAGCGTATAGCTTTACCCTTAGTGTCTGGGCGTTAGCATGTTTTACGACATTGTTAACAGCTTCCTGGGCAATCCTGAAAAGCGCTTCTTCTAAAGCCAAAGATTGCGCTCTAAAATTTGTGACCAGAAACTCGAGCTTTAGCGTATCGGGTAAACGCTTTAAATGATGCTCGAGCGTTAGTGCAAGGCCGTCTTTGCGCAATAACATGCTGTCAGATAGGGTTTTACTTATGTCCTCGCTTGGTCTTAACTCTGTAAGCAAAGCTCGCAATTCTGCTCGACTCTTTTGTGCCAACTCCAGAAGTCTCGCAATCCTAGACTCCCCCTCAGCCACACTTCGGGCCATAGCAGGAGCAATGGACTGGGCAATCAGGGTCATACTAAAAATAAGCTGGCTCACCGAATCATGTAGGTCTCGAGCCAAACGCTGACGCTCATGTATCGCCGCTAAAAGCTGTTCATGTTGTAGTACTTTTTCTTGCTGTTGCCTGCTGAAAATTGCCGTAGCAAGTTGGCTTGCCGAGACCTGATAAGCATTTAAATCTGCCTCGAGCCAGTCAAGAGGTTTAGGGTGGTTTAAGGTAATAAGACCTATCCTTGCAGCGCCAACCATAAGGGGAATAATCGCAAGCGCAGGGCGATCTTTTTGCGCCTTTTTTAAAGTTTTAGACGCCCTGACATCTGTTAAAACATTGGCCATAAGAACAGGCTTACCCTGATCTAAAATAGCGTCAAATTCATCTTTAAAATAAGGATAGATCTCATGCTCCTGAATAAAACCTTCGTTCAAACGCCATCGCCCTAAAACATTTAAGCGTTTACGACTGCCGCTATCGTCATATTCATAGATGACTACTGTGCAATTATATTTGCCTTGAGCGGCAACCAATTCAAGGTAAGCCAGCGTAATGGCTTTTAAACTTAAAGCGGTACTGATTTTTCGGCTAATTCGGTAAAGTAGATCTGTTTCAACCAGGCGTTTCTTGATATCAGCAAAAAGGAGGGCGTGGTCAACCGCAACGGCGAGCTGGTCAGCTACAATTTGAACCGCTCTCAGATCTTCTGAGCTAAACACTTTGGTTGAAGCAAGGTCTAACACCCCAAGCAAGCGCTCTTGCAACAAAAGGGGCACACTTAACTCAGATAACATGGCTGGACCTGATAAAGGCGCAATATAGGCTTCGCTTTCGCTAACATCCTCAACCAAAATAGGTTGTCGTTTTTGGGCTGCCAGACCTATTACCCCTTCATGTATGGATTGCCTATAAGGTTGATCTTTGCTTCTGGGCCAAAGACTTTCCGTTGCTTTTAAAACAAGAACGTCTGGGTCGTTGGGATCTGTCAAAAACAGAGCGACATGATCATAAGCCAGGTGATGATGAAGCTCCTCAAGCGTTGTTGCAAAAAGCTCTTCAAGCTCGAGCCTTGAGGTAATGCGTTGACCGACTCGAGCGATAAGCTCGAGCTTTTCACTATGTTTACGTTCGGTCTCATAACGTTTGGCTTTACTGATCGCTAAAGCAAGATGTGAAGCTATTTCTTCAAGGTCAAGGATCTCTTCTTTGGACAGGATTGACTCTGTTTTGACTCGAGCTAGCCCTAAGAATTCTTCCGCAAAATGGAGGGGAATATCCACTTGAACATCATCCGACTCAGAACTATTGTCAGGATGAATGCTAACTTTGCCGTTTAAGCTTGGTGATTCACTTCTTTTGAATACCTCACTTACATAGTCACTTGAGTGCTTTGAATAACGCCCCGTTTCGGCTCTAATCGATAAGCGTTCCGAGTTTTCTTCGTCTTTTAATAGTAGCGCAATTGACTTATAGCCCAACTGCCCGGTAATCGCATTTACTGAAGTTTGCAAAATGTCATCAAGATCATGCTGGCTGTTTATAAGGAAAACAACTTGCAAAAGCGCCTGTTTTCGCTCGAGGCGCTTTTGCATGGTCTCAAATTCTAACGATGACATAACTTAGGAGGCAATC
>JAHEBB010000312.1 GCA_024642575.1 Trueperaceae bacterium
GTTAAAACTCATGAGGGCGAAAACTCAGCCCACTGGTTTGATTTCTGGGCAACGCGGCAGCGTCAAAGTATCACTGTTTACCGTGATGCCAGCCAACTACCCGCCGGCTTCTTGATGGTTCTTCATTTGCATTTGGCCACTAGAGAGGATATTGAGGCAGACCCTGCAACTCGAGCGGCCTGGAACTACGCTTTGCGTTATGCTCCTATTAGAGAAGGCGAAGCGCTCATACTGTTTCGTTTCTGGATGGCAAAAGACAGCTATCAAGGCGTATCAGCAAGCCAAAGTATCATTTTTTTAAATGTGGTACAGCATTATTTAAGTACCCCAAACTTAGCCTGGTCATTTTTTCCCTGTGCCGATCCCCAATTTTGGTTACCGGCTTTGCATTACATGGATATAAACCGTGCACCCGAGGCTGATTTTAAGACCGACAGAAGTTTTGCTAGTTTTGCCCATGACTGGCGTAGTTTAGCTATTCCTGCCTGGCTCGAGCTCTTAGGACAGCGCGAACTTAAGACTGACTTAAGACCTGAAGATTTGGAGAGTATTAAGCCCGAACCTCTAGTGGTATTGTCCGAATCTGAGTTTAAATCCTGCGTACGTGACGCCCTGCGTGATTTTGGTCGTCTGGCTAGTTTGCAAATAAATCCCTTGCTTCACTCGAGGCTAGTTAAAGAACAAAGCCAGGGTAATCTCGTAGAAACCCTTAAAGACTTGCTTAATCAGGCTGCTGAACTTCTTAAACATAACCCTAAAGATGAAAAGTATTACCGTACCGTACTTAGAACCTATCTAGAACCTGCCGCCACTCAGGAACTAGCAGCAGAACTTTTGGATCTACCTTTTAGTACGTACAGGCGGCATTTGACAACAGGCATCGAGAAAATAACGCAGTCTCTCTGGCAGCTCGAGCTTTACGGTACAAAAGATAAAGCCTAAAAACTGCAAGTTTCAACCTTAAATGCCCGTCTTTTCGGGCATTTTTTTGTTGCCATTTGCCTACTGGCTCAAGCAGGAAAGATTTGCTTAAGAAAATACCTTTCTTGCTTGCCAAAAAGTCTAAAAGACTAGATTTTAAAACTGAACAGTTTTTGGTCTGTCTAATGACTAGTTCCTAGCTATATACCTTAGATACAAAGCAACATCCAAAATCTATTTGGTTGTGTATCTATGTGTCAAACAAGGAGGTAGGTCATCAAAGAGATAAAGGGCTTTAGAAATTCAATTGTTTATAGGTCTTAAACCACAATTCGAAAAAGGAGTTATACCATGGTATTTAAAAGCAAACAAACCCTTTCATTTATTCTAGCTAGCCTAATTGCCCTAATTCTTTCAGGACTCGTCGCCTTCAATTTCATGGCGGTTAAAGCCTCAGATCACGATGATGGCGAAACCGATGCCAAAGGGCGTAATCTAAACCTAACTGATCTCTACGCTTTTAGAGAAGTCGATCAAAATAACAGTGCAAGCGCCAACGATTTGATTCTGGTCATGAATACAAATCCTCGCTCCTTGCCGAGACAACAGTACTATTTCAGCACCAATGCTCGCTATGAATTTCACCTGAGCCGTGTGGTTGATAATAACGATATGCCAACAGGTAGCAGCGAAGGGATTATCCGTTTTGAATTTGCTGCCCCTGACGCACAAAATCATCAGACTTTTACCCTTACGGTTATTCGCGATGGGCGAGAAGATGTAATTGCCAGTACAGATAGTGGAAAAGCCTTGGTCACAACCCCTCTGGGTCAGACACCTATTGAAAACACTGCTACTGTCGTTACGCCTTATGGGAAAGACCCGATAACCGTTTTTGCCGGACTAAGAGAAGACCCCTTTTTCTTTGATGTCGAGCAGTATTTTAGAGTACGTGCGGGCGCGGCAGGCATTGGACCCGCGGTTGGCTTTCGTGAACCCGGTTATGACTTTACCGCTGGCTATAATGTCAACGCTATTGTGCTGCGCATACCTCGTAAGTTCCTTAGCAATGTTACCGAAAGCTATGATGTCTGGGAAACCATTTCAAGCAAAAATGCCGATGGTAGCTATACCCAAGTTGAGCGTTTGGGTCGTCCTGGTATCAATGAAGCGTTAATCCTTACAAATGACTATTTAAATGCCCTTAACAGTGTTGGTCCTGATTTTGAAAGAGCTGCACTCTTAGGTCAAAATCCAGCTGCTGAAATTGCTGGACCCATTGTTACAGAAGCTATGAATACCCTAAAAGCTGTTGGTAATGATGACGATCGCGCCCTGGCTCTAATCAAAGCCTTTTTGCCAGACGTAATGCGTATTGACACAGGCAAAGAAAGCGGCTATGCCAATGAGCTTAATGCTGGCGGTAGCCCGATTCGTGGGCGTCTTTTGATGGATGATGTCATTGACATTACGCTAAGTGTTGTAACCAATGGCGGCATCACCACTGATAACGTTTCTTATAGTGGCCCAAATGCAGGAGGAGCAGGTCACCAAGCCCTCTTAGCCACATTTCCTTACCTAGCCGACCCTAACTAAGACCTTTTTTGGGGCGAAGCTAGACTTCGCCCCACCCTATTTTACATTCGTATATTTTAAATTTATCTATTGAAAGGAAAGCTATGCAAGCTAGCATGAATCACCAAAGGTACTCTACAAAGTTTATAAGGCTTGCCCTTCTTGGTTTTGCTCTTTTATCGCTAGTAACGCTAGGTTTAGGGGTGCGAGCTTTCATAAGACCAAAACTTCAGAGTTACGCCTATCCTTTTCAAACCACTACCGCTGAAATCACTCAAAGAAAGCTCGAGCAAGATATCGCCTTTTACCAGAGTCGGGTCAATCTTAGTCCCGATGATGGGCTCGAGCTGGCCTCATTAGCCGGGGCTTATCTAAAGAAAGCCCGAAGTTCAGGGTGGGCAAATTGGTATCTGCTGGCAAATCAGGCTGCACAGCGTTCGCTAAGCAATTTACCCGTCTTTAATTCCGCGGCGCTTTTGGTACTCGCTGAAATTGCAGGAGCGCAGCATAATTTTGAAGAAGCTATTCGTCTTGCCCATGAAGTTTTGGCTTATCAGCATGGAAGTGAAAGCGCCAATGCCATTCTGATTACCTCTTATCTGGCTCAAGGAAACCTCTCCCAAGCAAATGACTTAGCCCATGAGCTGGCAAAACAAGTCCCGTCTAGCGGCAGCTTAAGCTTGCAGGCTTTACTTGAAACAGCCCAGGGCCAAGATGAAGCAGCTAAGACCCATTTTCAAGCTGCCATTGCGCTCGAGGATATTGGTGACGCTTATGGGAGTGCCTGGTTACGAACCCAATTTGGCAAGCTAGAAAGCCGCCACGGGAACTACAAAGATGCCCAAGCCCTCTTTGAGGAAGCTTTACGCATTCTTCCTGATTTTCCTTTAGCAGCCCTTAGCTACGCTGAGCTCGAGCTAAAGAGTGGGCACTATGACCTAGCGCAAAAGCGCTATAAAAAAGTATTGGCGCATACCGAAAATTCCTCAACTATTTTTGACCACGCTGCCCTGCAAGGTTTGGCCCAGACTCAGCTTTTGCAATCCAAAGATGCTAACCCAAGCTGGCAAAGCGCCGAAGCCATCTTACGCAAAGATGTCTTTAGTAATGCCTATGGACACAAACGGGAACTCGCCAGACTCTTACTTAGCCGAGGTTCAGCTCAAGATAATACCGAAGCATTAAAGCTTTTAGAGGAAGAACTCAGTAACCGCAAAGACGAGCAAAGCCTAGAGCTTTATGCTTGGGCACTCTACCGAAATGGGCAAATGGATAAGGCGAATGAGGCAATAGATCAGGCCCTTGATACTGGTTTTCGGGATGCAAGTCTTTTTTACCGCGCAGGTATCATTCAAGCGGCTCTAGGTAACGCTGAGAGCGCCCAAAGCTATTTTGAACAGGCACAAACCCTTAATCCTCGGTTTGATGCCAAAGTTTGGCAAACACTCGAGCTGAGAAAGCAGACCATGCCATGAACCGAAGCTTTTTAAAATACTGTTTTTTTGTTTGCTTCTTTCTTCCCTTTGCTTATGCTCACTGGGCTGACCTCGCTGCTGCCGAGATAACAGTAGAAGAGCAAACCGTTGCAGTTACCTTAACGTTTCCCACAGGTCTGCTTAGTCAATATGATGAAGACAAAAGTGGCAGGCTATCAACTAACGAGATTGAAAACCATAGCTCAGAGCTCGAGGCTTTTTTTGCCAAGAATCTAGAGCTTAGAGCGGCTAATTCTGAAGCTAGCTTAAAGCTCGAGCCAGGTTCACCTGATAGCCCTGACATAGGCATGAATCCAGGTAGTCACAGCACTGTGCGCCTTGTCTATACCTTTAGCGAAAACCCAACTAACTTAACTATCACTTACAAGCTTTTTATTCCTGGCGTAAGTACAGCCAGTTGCCTAGCAACCCTTTTGCAAAATGGTAAAACCCAGACCTTTGTCTTTACCCCAGAAAATCCTACCCTGACGCTCACACCTGCCATAACTCCCTTTTGGCAAACGCTAAAGAGTTTTGTCTTGTTGGGTACGGAGCATATCTGGACAGGCTATGACCATATCCTCTTTCTCCTTACGCTGCTCATGCTTGGGGGTGGACTTGGATACTTACTTAAAGTTGTAAGTGCCTTTACGCTAGCCCACTCCGTTACACTATCATTGGCAGTCTTTGGTCTTATCTCGTTACCAGGGCGTTTGGTAGAAAGTGGCATTGCCTTATCTATTGCTTATGTTGCCGCCGAAAATCTGTTGCGCAATCAAGAGCGGGCAGCACGCTGGCGCTGGCTACTCACCTTTGGCTTTGGGCTTATTCATGGACTTGGTTTTGCTGGCATTTTACAAAAGATGGCCATTCCCCGCGAGAATTTAGGTCTAGCATTACTTAGCTTTAACCTTGGGGTAGAACTTGGACAGCTGGTCATTGTTGCCCTCGCCTTTATGGTCTTTTTTCTTTTGAACCATTGGCGCTTTGTCGGCAAACTGCGTTGGGCGATTTCAGCAACCGCGTTTCTTATTGGTCTTTTTTGGTTTGTTGAGCGGGCGTTTGTAATTTGAGGCAAGAAAGTCTGAGGAAAGGTTTAAAAACTATGGAAATTAAGCTCGAGCCGACTTCTCTAAATCTAAGCCCTCAGAGGAAGCGGTCTGTGCCTTTGCTGCAAACAGAATACTTAATAAAACAAAGGCCAAGGCTACATGCAAAGCTCTCTTGGTTAACTGGAAGCCTTGTTCTCGGGCTAAGCATGATTATCCTTTTTAGCTTTGTCTGGACATTTGGCATTCGACTAGCCTTTGTTTCAGGGGAAAGTATGATGCCAACCTTGAAACAGGGTCAATTATTAATTTTACAGCCGTATCGCCTGTGGCTAGGTAAAACTCTTAAAGTCGGTGACATCGTGGTATTTGACGCCCCAAAAGGACTGCCAAAAAAACACTATGTTAAACGTCTCATTGCCGAACCTGGTGACACGGTTTCGATTGGTCAAGAGGGTCTTTATCTCAATGGAAAAAAGCAGCCTACCGCGTTTGCTGGTCGGCCCGATACTTTTCCCGATCTGGTCCTTTTTCAAGGACAAGTCATTGCCCTTGAAGGTTATGCTTTAGCGGATTTACCCGACTATTTAAAACCTCTTTTAGCTATGCTGCAACCCTTGCCACAAGATATTTTGAATAAAAGTTTTACATCACCCTTAGAAAAGGTAGGTAGCCTAAAACTAGCGAAAGACTGGTATTTTATCTTGGGTGATAACCTTAACTATAATGCCTCAGAGGACTCGAGATATTTTGGCCCCATCTCCCGCAAAAATCTGCTGGCACGGGTACAACCCTTAAATCTAAACGTACAAAAGTACCTTGGGCATTTTAAATAACAATGCTAGGCTTTGAAATGAGAAATAAATGAATTCCCTAACTTCCCAAACACTCGAGCGCTCTTACTGGTGCGCAGGCTTATATGTAAAATTTTTGGCTGAAAAAGCCGATACCGCTGGGGACTATACGCTCATTGATAGCATTGTGCGCCAGGGCACTGAACCCCCACCCCATACGCACACGCTTGAAGACGAAGAGCTTATGGTTTTAGAGGGCATACTTGAGTACCGCTTTGGGAAGCAAAAAGGGCTACTTCATGCGGGTGAAACCGTTTTAATGCCTAAAGGTCAGGAGCACTATTTTCGTTGCCAGACTCCAGAAGTCAGGGTACTGGTTAAGTTGTCTCCTGCAGGACTTGAAGAAAGTTTTAAATCCTTTGGCGTCGCCGTTGCTGATTCATTACTACCCCCAGCCCGTGAAAAGGTGCCCAGCTTTGCTGAAATTGCCAAAATATTTGCTGATGTCGGGGTCTTTTTTACGCCTCGTTAAGGGTTAAACTCCTGCAACTTAAGTTAAACAGGAAAAAAGTGAGGGGTCTCTTGAATTTTTATGAGTGACTCGTCCAAATTTAGATTTTGAAAAAGCG